>CAUSGP010000082.1:0-9153 GCA_963531075.1 uncultured Actinomycetaceae bacterium
GAGTTGCCAAAGCCTGTCCCGGAGTTGCCAAAGCCTGTCCCGGAGTTGCCAAAGCCTGTCCCGGAGTTGCCAAAGCCTGTCCCGGAGTTGCCAAAGCATATCTTGGAGTTGCCAAAGCCTGTCCCGGAACAACCGAGGCCCGGGGCCGGCGTACTGTTGTGCCATGATCGATCTGCACGCTCACACGACGGCCTCCGACGGCCGGTCGACCCCGGCCGAGCTCATGCGAGAGGCGGCGGACGCTCGGGTCGGTACGCTCGGGCTGACCGATCACGATACCGTCGCCGGATGGGCTGAGGCGGCCGAATGGGTTGAGGCAGCCGGCGTCGCGCTCGTTCGCGGAATGGAGATGTCGGCGAAGATCGACGGGATCTCGGTTCATATCCTGGGCTACCTCTTTGACCCAAACGACCGACGACTGGCCGATCATGCGGCGAGGATGCTTCGGGAACGTCGGGATCGAGCCAGGGCCATGGTCGACAGGCTCGCCAAGGATGTACCCATTGCGTGGGAGGCGGTCGAGGCGCGGGCGGGCGCCGGGGTGCCCGTAGGTCGCCCGCACATCGCCGATGCGCTCATCGACGCCGGCGTCGTCGCCGATCGAAATGAGGCTTTCGCCGTTTTCCTGCGCCCAGGAAGCCCTTACTACATCCACCACTATGCGCCGGGCGCCGCCGACGTCGTCGAATGGATATCGCGAGCGGGAGGAAAAGCCGTTATGGCCCACCCCGCGGCATCCCGACGTGGCAGGACCGTAGGTCTGGACAGGATCGAAGAACTGGTCGAGGCCGGACTCTTCGGACTGGAGGTCGATCATCGCGACAACGTTGAGCGCGCTGAGCTTGCGAAACTTGCCGAAAGGAGAGGACTCGTGCGCACGGGCGCCAGCGACTACCATGGGACGGGCAAACCGAACCGATTGGGGGAAAATACGACGACCCGCAAGGTTTTGGACGCCATATCATCGGGAACACACCTGGAGGTACTCAAACCGTGACGGTCTTTGACGCGAGTCTTTTCTTCACGACGTTCACAACCGTTTTGGTCATCACCGACCCCGCTGGAAACCTTCCGGTATTCATGTCGCTGACGGCGAGAATGACCCCGACCGAACGCAAACGGGCGGCATGGCAGGCCACGCTGACCTCGCTCGTCGTCCTCACGGTTTTCGCACTTTTTGGGCAGCAAATCTTGCGCCTGCTCGGCATTTCGGTGCAGTCGATGCAGATTTCCGGCGGTGTGCTCCTGCTCATCGTGGCCCTTCAACTGCTGACCGGCCACGAAGAGGACCCGGGGAAACCGGGTGTCACGAACGTGGCGTTGGTTCCCCTCGGAATTCCGCTGATGGCCGGGCCCGGCGCAATAGCGGCCGTTATGCTAGCCGCAGATCAAGCCGTGAAAAAAGGGGTGGGTGGAATTCTCGCCTGTGTTTTCGCCGTACTCCTGGTGCACGTCATCGAATGGCTGACGATGCGTTTCGCCAACCCCCTCAACAGGATCCTGGGCGAGGGCGGCACGATCTTCCTTACGAAGATCTCCGGCATGCTCCTGGCCGCCATCGCTGTCCAGCTCATCATCAGCGGGGTGATGGGCGTCATCAATACCAACTCCTAGGGAGCGGCTGTTCCGCCAAAGGTTAAGCCGAGCGGTCGGCACATGAGCTAGTCGAATCAAGCGCCGATCTCTGGACCTGAAACTCAGGATTCGTCCGAGCGACGGATTCGCTTGCGCTGCCGATTGCGGCGCGGGGCGCCCTGCGGATTGTCTTTGATCGGCTTCCTGGGCTGGCTCGTCTGCCTCTGGCGTTGACTTTGGTGCGTGCCTTTCTTCCCGCGCTGGCTCGACTTGTGTTTGCGTGAAGAAACCGAAGAACCGCGCCCTTGCCGGCCGCGAGAGCCGCCGCGGCCTTTTCCGCTGCGCTTGCCCGTCTCGCCCAAATCTTCGATGTACTCGGCGGCCAGGCCCGCTCGCGTGCGCTTGTCGCGCGGGAGTTTGCCGGTGGCCCCCTCGGGGATGCCCAGATCGGAGTACAGATGTTCGGATGTGTGATAAGTCTCCAGGGGCTCGGGGTGGTCAAGGCCTAAGGCCTTGTCGATGAGGGTCCAACGCGGAATGTCGTCCCAGTCGACAAAGGTTACGGCCGTGCCTGACTGCCCGGCTCTGCCCGTACGGCCGATTCTGTGGATGTAGGTTTTCTCGTCTTCGGGGCATTGGTAGTTGATGACGTGGGTGACGTCGTCGACGTCAATGCCTCTGGCCGCGACGTCCGTGGCCACGAGCACGTCCACCTTTCCGTTGCGAAACGCCCTGAGCGCCTGCTCCCGCGCTCCCTGCCCGAGATCCCCGTGAAGCGCTCCCGCCGCGAAGCCCCGCTCGGTGAGCTCATCGGCCAAACGAGCTGCCGTGCGCTTGGTTCGCGTGAATATGATTGTCAGGCCGCGCCCTTCGGCTTGAAGGATGCGGGCCACCACCTCGGATTTGTTCAATGCGTGGCATCGATAGACCACCTGGCGCACCGATGTCACCGTCTCGCCGGTGTCGGCGGGATCGGCTGCGCGGATGTGGGTTGGTCGCGACATATAGCGTCGGGCCATCGTCACGACGGGACCGGGCATCGTGGCCGAAAACAGCATCGTGTGGCGGTTGGCGGGTGTGGCCGCCAGTATTTTCTCGACGTCTTCGAGGAAGCCCAGATCCAGCATTTCATCGGCTTCGTCCAAAACCACGGTTCGGATATAGGTGAGGTCGAGGAAGCGATGCTTGATCAAATCGACGAGACGTCCGGGAGTTCCCACGACGATTTCAGCGCCGGCCTTGAGGGCTTCCTGTTGCGGCTCGTAGGCGCGGCCTCCGTAGACTTCGACGATCCTGAGGTTTCGTTTCGCCGCGGCCGCGCGCAGTTCTTCGGCGACCTGCTTCGCCAGTTCCCGTGTTGGCAAAATGACGAGCCCCTGGGGCTTTCCTCGGCCGTCTGGGATTCGAGGTCGCGATCCGTCCTTTTCGCTCTCATCCAGCCCGACGGCGCTTTCCAACATGGGAATGCCGAAGCCAAGCGTCTTTCCCGTTCCTGTCTTGGCTTGCCCGATAATATCGTTTCCCCTCAGCGCGACGGGCAGGGTAAGTGCCTGGATGGGGAAGGGGTGAGTAATGCCTTTGTCCGCGAGTGCCTCGACGATGGCCGCGGAAACGCCGAAATCGGCGAAAGTGGTCGTGGATGAAAGATCGGCCTCCGCTGCGGATATGTCAGCGGTTGGTTCGTTCGTCTGTGGTATCTGTGCCCCAGAAGAATCGATGACGCCGGAGCCTTTGCTCATGCTTTTCCTTTCGATGTGCGTCGCGTGACGCTCAGCACCGTTGACCTGCTGCGCTCGTGGCTGCGCGTTCATGGTTGGGCGCAGGTGCGCGAACTGGCGAGAAGATCGGTCAACCTTTGGCTTTTCGAGTTTACGGCAACCCGAGGGCACGGGAAACCGCCGTCGCGCCACGCGGGCCCTTGCACGCCCGCATAAAGCGTCAGAAAACATCAAACGTCAAGCTCTTGTCGGTGAGTTTGCTCACGAGATTTTGACAGTGTGAAACCCCTTGGCGGCAGCGCGCCTTTTTGGGGCGATATGACCACCGCTACATGGGTATAGTTACCCGTTAGGAAGGGTCGAGACCGGTTCGGCTCAGGGATAAATTTGGCATTAATCCTTCCACTCACTCCTCACCAATACATTGCACGTTATCGCGGGCAAAACTGAATGGAAATATCATGCACTACCTTCCTTTAGCCTCCGGTACGGGATTACTCGTCCTCGGCAACGGACTGCCAACGGGATCGATCCCGTTGCTTCTCGCCCGTCTGTTCGTCGATCTCGCGGGGCTGGTATTTATCGCTCTTTCTCTTATCTTCGTCTTCTCGGACTTCGTCGCCCGCGTCAGGGGCGCTTCGTCCGTCAAACGCCCTCACGCCCCTCTTGGGCGACACTTCGCCGATAACGCGACCGCGGAAGACTTCGCGTGAATACCGCGACCCCGCGTTTCATGGAAGTGCTTGACGCCATCGGCTGGTGGGGTGCGCTCCTCATGGTCTTCGTGACGGTCGTTTACGGTCTCGTCCTGCTCGTGCTTTCGCGCTCTGCGCCGCGCAGACGCGCCGCGAGAAGGCGAGCCGTGCTCAAGGCCGCCGAGACCACCGAGGGGTCGACCCAACTGGCCAGGCCCAGGATGGTCATCCTCGTTCCATGTCTCAATGAGGCTGAGGTGATCGTCGCAAGCGTGAAGGCGCTTCTGGCTTCGCCGGCGCCCGATGTCCACATTCTCGTCATCGACGACGGATCGGAAGACGGCACCGCCGATTTGGTCGAGGGAATCGGGGACCCGCGGGTCTCCGTCATGCGCCGCGTCTTGCCCAATGCCCGGCTAGGCAAGGGCGAGGCGCTCAACGCGGCCCTCGACCTCGTACGTCAGCGGTATGTCACGGGCTCGGCCAACGACGTCGTCGTCGGCGTGGTTGATGCCGATGGAAGGCTCGACCCTCACGCCATTACGGAGGCGAGAATTTCCTTCGCCGACCCCGAGGTTGGTGCGGTCCAGATGGGCGTGCGGATCAACAACCGCAAGAAATCGCTTCTCGCGCGGATGCAGGACATGGAGTTTGTCATCTTCATCGAGGTTTTCCAGAGGGGGCGACGCCACCTGGAAAGCGTCGGCATGGGCGGGAACGGCCAGTTCGTCAGGCTTTCAGCGCTCGATGCCCTGGGGTCGAATCCGTGGTCTGAATCGCTTACGGAGGATTTCGATCTCGGAATTCGACTCAACGCCAGCGGATGGGTCAACGAATTCTGCCGTGAGGCAGCCGTCCATCAGCAGGGCGTGACGCACCTGGGCCGCCTCATGCGCCAAAGAACCCGCTGGTTCCAAGGCAATCTGCAGGCGATGTCGCTGTACAAGTCGGTTGTGCGGGGGCATAGGGGACGGGCGCGAACGGACACCCTCTTCCAGATTCTCACCCCCTATCTGGTTCTCACGGCGTCACTTTTGACGATTTCTTTCATCATTGCGCTCGGAATGTCGATCTACTGGGCCACCCAAGGCGTCCCCCAACACTGGGAATGGCTTATTTTGGCTTATGTTCTCGCTTTTGGACCCGCGCAAGCCTACGGATACATTTATTGGCGAATTGAACGAGTCAATAAATTTTCCATTCTCAAGGCTATTGGATGTTCTCACGTTTTCGTTTTCTACGGCATGTTGGGCTACATTCCCGGTTGGTGGGCTGTGGCCAGAGCGGTTTCCAATCGCACGAATTGGGCAAAAACTGCGCGAGAGGCCGAGGAGCCTCAGGAAGCGACGGCTTCGGCCGTTGCGGTTGGGTAGGCCTTCATGAAACAGCCTAAAGACAACTCGAAGAAGGCTGCGAGAGCTTGGTCTCTCAGCCCGGCACTGCTGACCGATCTCTTCCAGTCCCAGAGTTCGCAGGATGAATCCGAGGCCGCAACGCCTTCGTCCCCCGGCGAGGCCGACGGGACGGTAGGATCGCAAATTCGGGAGAGACAAGAGGGAGAGCACAAGCCAGGGGAGCGCCCGGTCGATCCTTCGCCGATGGCGCCGCCCCCGCGTAGCCGGCTGCATCGGCGTCGGCCCCTCTTCATCTTCCTGGGATTGCTCGTGGGAGCGGGGCTCGTTGTGGCGGGAATCCTGTTCTTCCAAGAGAAGGAAGAATGCGGTGGCTGGAAGGTCGTCTACACCGGATACGGAAATGTCACGTGCGACAGCGGGAACGATCGTCCCTATTCGACGTCGGTGGCCGCTACCCGCAATACGCATGCCGCCATCCACGCGCCTGAAGGCGGGGGAGCGGGCACGGTGGGAGCCACGATGAAGACCACCTCTCAGGTGCGAAAGGGCGCCCCCAACCCTTGGGAAGTCGGATGGTTCCTCTTCAGGTACCAAGACCCCCAGCATTTCTACGCCGTCGTCCTCAAACCCAACGGGTGGGAGGTCTCCAAACAAGATCCCGCATACAAAGGCGGCCAGCGGTTTCTCGCCAGCGGCGACGCCGCCAAGTTCCCCGTTGGAGGAAGCTACAAGGTCAAGGTCGAACAGGAAGGACCGGCCGAGTTCACCGTTTCAGTCGACGGCCAAAAGCTCGCCACGGTCAAAGACTCCGAAAGGCCTTACCCGTCAGGGAAAGTTGCGCTGTACACCGAAGACGCAGCGGTTGCTTTCTCGAACATAACCAAAGGATCGTAAAAACCAAAGGATCGTAAAAATTGTGAAGAGGGAGAATGATGAATAATCCGCCTTCCGATCCCGTTGACGTCATGCTCGTTTACGGGACGCGACCCGAAGCCATCAAAATGGCGCCTCTTGTCCATGCCCTCAACGACGACGCCAGGTTCCGCCCGATCGTTGTGGTCACCGGCCAGCACCGGGAAATGCTTGATCAGGTCCACGAGTTCTTCGGCATCGCCGCCGACGTGGATCTGAACATCCACAGCCCCGGTCAAAGTCTCACCCAGGTGACGATGCGAACGCTCGAAGGGGTCGGGGGCGTCATTGACGATCGCAAGCCCGACGCCGTCTTCGTCCAGGGGGACACAACCTCGGCCTTCGCCGCGGCCCTCGCCGGTTTCTACCGCGAATTGCCCGTCGTCCATGTCGAAGCCGGGCTGCGCACCGGCGATATATGGTCTCCTTTCCCCGAGGAGGCCAATCGCAAGCTCATCGGCCAGCTCACGTCCCTCCATCTTCCGCCGACCCCCGCGAGCAAGGAGAACCTTCTGCGCGAGGACGTCGCCCCGCAGTCCATCCACGTGACCGGCAATACCGTCATCGATGCTTTGCTCGACGCCGTCAAACGCTACGTTCCCAGCGGAGATCCCGCATTGGACGCGGTGGTTTCCGACCCCTCGCGTCGGCTCGTCCTGGTGACGGCACATCGTCGCGAATCCTGGGGCGCGCCCATGCAGAGAATAGGGGAGGCCGTTGCACGCTTGGCCAGGGAGTTCCCTGATGTCGTTTTCGCGCTGCCGGTGCATCGTAACCCGAAAGTGCGCGAAGCGCTTCTTCCGCACGTAAGCGTCCTTTCGAACGTAATAGTTACCGAACCACTCGCCTACGGAGCTTTCTGCACTGTAATGAACAGATCTGATATCGTGCTAACAGATTCGGGAGGCGTCCAGGAGGAAGCGCCAGCGCTGTCCAAACCCGTTCTAGTTTTGCGGGACAACACCGAAAGGCCAGAGGCGGTCGAATTTGGTGTTGCCCGGCTCGTCGGAACCGATTCCGACCGGATCTATGCCGAGGCCGCTCGGCTGCTCAATGACGCCGATGCCTATGCCGCCATGGCGCACGCGGTCAATCCCTACGGCGACGGGTGCGCTTGCGAGCGCATTCTTGCCGCTACGGCCGCATTGTTCGGGCGAGGCGAGACGGTGGATGATTTCGATCCATCTCGACAATGAAACCGTGGGTCGAACGGCTTCTGGTTCGACCGTTCGATCGACGTCAATAATCTAGGAATGCCTTCCCTCAACGGCGGGCTACCCTGAAAGGGGAACATCATGAAAAGAATACGCGCGGTCGTTTCGCGTAAGCACCGGCTGAGCGCGGCTCTGGTCGCCATGGGAATCGGATCGTCCATGTTCGTGCTCGGTCCCGCCCATGCCGAAGGCTCGGAAGGAACTCCTTCCGCTGCCGCAGGAGCCCTGCAAGTAAGCGGTGGAAAGCAGACTCCGACCGCTTCGAAGGGAACAAAGAACGGAGACGGCTCCTCCTCGGTAACAGGCGACAATCCCGTTCCCGGCGTGCCCGAGCCGGCCGCCGCCAAAAAGCGGGCTCTTCCGCTCTCTCTCGATTCCGGCGCCAAGGTCAATCTCAAGGAATCGCCGCAGGATGCGGCGAAAAAGGCCGCTGCGCCGGCCCAGCGCAAGCTCGCCCCGAAAGCTCCCTCCGTCCCGTCCTCCGCCGTCACGTGGGGGAAGAAGGGGGCGTCGGCCAAAGCGCTCGTGCTCTACGACACCCAGGGGGAGTACAAGCAGCTTGGCGAGTACTACGCGCTTGGAACCGGCATGCTCGCCAGCCATGAAGGCAGCGTGACAGCCATGCCAGTTTCCGATTACAAGGCGGGCCTGGCTGGCCGTTTCAGCGCGGTCATGTACGTCGGATCGAATTACGACGAGCCGCTTCCGCGAGCCTTCATCGATGATGTGCTGACCGGCGACGCCAAGATTTTATGGTCGGGCTTCAATATTTGGCAGTTGGCCAAGACCGACGCCGATCGTCAGGCATTCATCGCCCGGTACGGGTGGGATCCGGCCACGTCCTACATCGACTCTAGCGACACCGTTTCGACCGTGAGTTACAAATCCCAGGAGCTCACCCGATCGTCGGATAACACCGGCGGCATCATTGCACCTCATATCGTTGATGCGAATAAGGTGGAGGTGCTCGGCAAGGCCAACTGCAAGAACCAGTCCGGCCAGGCGGCCAACTGCGCCACCATCGCCCAAACGACGGGCTCGCAGTTCCCGTGGGCCGTGCGCTCCTCCGGTCTGACCTATGTCGGCGAGATCAGCCTGACCTACATTTCCGAGACCGATCGCTACCTCGCATACGCGGACATCGTCGACGGCCTGCTCAGCAAGCAGGGCGCTGCGCCTACCCGGAAGGCCGCCATCCGCATTGAGGACGTGAGCCCGAACACCGAGGTGAGCGAACTCAAGCCGCTTATCGACTACCTCGTCTCCGCGAGGGTCCCCTTCCAGATCGCCACGGTTCCGTATTACGTCGATGCCAACGGCGTCTACAACAACGGAAAATCCGAGACGAAGACTTTCGACAAGAATCCGCAGCTGCTCGCCCTGCTCAAGTATGCCCAGAAGCACGGCGGCACAATCGTTCAGCACGGAACCACTCACCAGTATGGAAAGCTCAACAATCCCTACACCGGTGTGACCGCTGACGACTTCGAGTTCTATCGCTCATGGTGCACGGCCCAGCAAAATGGCGGGACGCCCGTGGCCTGCACCAATAGCACGTGGGTGCAGCTGGCGGGCGCCGTCCCTGACGATTCCGTCAGCTGGGCTGCCAACCGGGTCAACCTCGGAAGGTCCGAGCTTAAGCGCGTCGGCCTGGGCAACACAAAGCTCTTCGAAACGCCCCACT
>CAUSGP010000083.1:0-9103 GCA_963531075.1 uncultured Actinomycetaceae bacterium
AGTTTCAGGCGGTCGTGACCCTCGGCCACACCGTCGTGGAAGATGGTTTTGGCGAATGGGCCGACGGCGTTGCGGGCAATGTTTCTTTCGGGTTCGCGGCCGGTCTGCTTGCGCGTCAGCTGACCACGAGTACGATGCTTCTGCTTTCGGTTCCACGCCTTGTTTCCGAGAGATTTTGCCTTCTTTCGAAGCAGCGGTATCCGATTAACGGCCGAATGGAATGGCTGGAAATCTTTGGGCGCATGGCCGGTAGCGCGAGACTCGTCGGTGTTTTTCTCACTCATAGTGGGTTTCCAGATGTGTCAGTCCGTCGAAATTCTCATTGGGGATGGGCGGTATGTTGTGATGCTCGGCGAAGAGCCGCAGAGGTCAGTGGGCGATAAGCCGCGGCCTTCTTGCGGTTCGCCGGTTTTGCTGTTTGTCTGGTTGTTTGCCTTGTTTTCGTCCAGGGACATATAGCGGACTTCGACGCCGTCGTCATAGCCGTAGGCCGCACGCTGCATCGCCTGGATCCACGGCAGGCGGTCGAGGTCCAAGCGACGATCGGGATCGACCTCGCGCATGAGCTTCTTCAAGGAGAACTTCGACGGCTTGCGCGTCTTTGCCCCGAATCCAAGACATGCTTCCAGCGATTCGTAGGATTTTGCGAGGCTTCGCCCGCGCCAGGCTTTCAAGCCGCCTTCGGCGATGCGCACTTCTACGGCGCCCAAACCGAGCGGTTTGCCCAAGCCCATGCGCAGGAATCCGACGGGTTTGACGGGTCCCTCGCCGTCCCCTTTGCCGGCTTCGCTTTTGGCCTTCTCTTCAGCGTTCTCAGTCCGATTTCGCGCCTCCAACGGGACGAGGTTTTCCGGAGTGAGCACCCACAAAAGGGATGCCAGCTCAAATTTGCTGAGATTCTCAAAGCGCAAGGCGCACTTGAGCGAGCTTCCCGTTTCGACCCAAGTTTTAGCGGTGATCCGGACGTCGTCATTGCCCTGCTCGAGGTCGAGCTGGGGAAGCTCGGTTGCGCTTCTGAGGAATCCGGTTTCGTCGACTTGCGGTTCGCGGTGAACGGGATAGGCCGCTGCGCCGAGAAGCTGACCTGGCCCGAAATACTCTCTCCGGGCACGCAGACGCCATTCCTCCTTTTCTTCTTTGGCGCTGACTTCTTGTTTTCTGTCATTTGGAGCGATGCCGGCGCTTTCATTGTCCCTTTTGATTCGAGGAGTGGCGCCGCCGGAGTCGGTCAGAAAGCGCCGGGCGGAAGAGACTTTTGGTTCGAGCAATGGTGCAAGCTTCTTTTCCTCGTGTGAGAGCTTTGCCCTTGAGGTGTCGACCGGACCGACTGCGATGCGCCCGCGATAGGCGATGTCGCCTCCCTTCGCGTTATCTATCGTTTCTGGCACGACGTAGCCGAAAAGTCTGTCTGCGGGAGAGGCCTCGTCGCGATTCTTCAGGGGAGCGACCAGCTGATTCTCGGCGAGCTCCCGCGGGCTGCTCCGATACGCTCGCCGTCCGACCATCGTGGGCAGAACTTCGCATACGGTGATGTTCTTGCACGTTTTGCCGTAGCAGTCTGGCACCTCGTCAGTGTCGAGGCGGACGAAGACGAGGTCGCCCTCCGCGAGGGCCGGCGCAGGCTCGCCGCCGGCCAATGCAAGTGCGCTGCCGGTTGACCCCGATGCGCTGCTAGCCGATGTTGCCGTGCTGCCGGCCAATGCAGGCGTTCCATCGGCTCGCGTCAGCGCGTTGCCTGTTGGCTCGGATGCATCGCCGGCTGACGCCGGTGCGTCCTCGGCCTGTGTGGAAGCGTCGTTTACCTCTGGATTCTCGCGCTTTTGCGACGCGCGATTGAGCAGATGAGGTTCGGGCCCCTTGTATTCGTCAGATTCCTTGCGATAGCTCTTGAGGATCAGCCCGTAGTCGCGAATATTCGTTTCAGTGAGCCGCAGAATCGTTCCTGAAATGTCATTCTCTGAAGAATCGATTTTGAAGAAGAACCTCTCGTACTTCTTGTTCTCGAACAGGTCGCTTGCGAACTTGCCTTCTGGTGCCGTGCGGCAGGCATATCCTTCAACCTCAATGGGTCTGGCACTCTGACAGCCCTTTCGCGTAACACGAAAGAACTCTTCAAGCTCGTCGGTGCCCTCGCGCCGCACATGTGTAACTACCCGTCGGCCGTCTTTGAGGCGAGTCAAACCGACGCTAACCTTTTCCCCGTGGGGCGTCAACGAACGAAACCTTTTGAGCACCTGCTCCTCAGGTAGAAGGTGCCCGGCTCCAGGTATTCGCGGGTGCTGAGGTGCTTGTGCGTTTGGGGCTGGCTGGGTGTGGCCTTCGCGGATGATCGCGATGTTTTTGATGTTTAAGGAATCGGCCAGGAGCGCCATCTCGTTCTTTTGGCCTTTCCCGTTGAGGATTTCGACGGCGAGGTCGCCGGCCTCGTCGCGGCAGACCCTCGCGGGAAAGAGCTGATTTGCCTGCGACGGGTCCACCCGATAGGTGAGCGGGTCACGATGTTCGCCGAACACGCGGAAACGCGAGGCTGTCAAGGTTTCGTAGGCGCGCGAGACCATTCCCTTGACCATCGTCGGGCTGATGAACGGCCGCCCTAAACCGTCCATCGGCACTTTGACGACGTTCCTAGAACCGGGAATCTTTTTGGATTCGTCGGATTCCTTTAGTCGGTTGCCTTCGGCGTCCTCCCTATATTGGTCCCCGAAAACGAGCGGGGTGCGGACCGTCATCTCGAGGTCGATCGTGCCCGACCAGCCTTCGCGCTCGAGGTGGTCATGGCCAGGAGCCTTGCCGTCGCCAAAGATGTCTTTTGGCAGCATTCCCTTGGCGACGAGGTTATGCGCCTTCCGGCGAAGAACTGGAATCCGATTGACCGCTGAATGGAATGTGCCCATGTCAGTTTTCCCTCCCTGTTGTTGCGAGCCGCTGTGCGGCGGCCGACGTTCCGATCATTTTTCTGCCCACTTTCTTACGCCACCTTCCGGACATGAGCTCGTCGGTGAACACCGTGTTGCCGAACTCCGGCTCCTCGACAAAGACTTCTACGCTGCGCATGATGTCGGTTTCGTCGAGCTTTTCCTTGCCGGAAATGTCCGCGCCGTGTTGAAGGTACTCGTTCACTCGGTACCAGCACCTTTGGGGGATTGGTTTCGCCCCGTTGTCTTTGTTTCTCCCGTCATCTTTTGCTTTTTTGCACACGGTTGCCTCGTGCTCCTGGCCTTCTCGAAGCCGTTCGACGACGATCTCCGCGCAGCCGCTCCCATTGAGCCAGCGGATTTCGCGGGCGAGGACGCCGCCGTTCGAATCGGAATTGTTCGCTGCCTGGCTCGAATCGGAATCATTTGCTGTTTCATCCGATTCGCGTTTGCGCGCAGATCCACTCGATTGGGTGTCATTCGGCACTTCACCCGACTGGGGGCATTCCGAGGAGCTTTCCAGGGCGATCACCTGCCATAGGCGCAGCTCGTAGACGGTCTCGAGGGGAATGCGTTCGTGCGACGAATCGATGAGCGGCGATGGGACGTTCCCGACGATAAGGGCCGGACCGCCGTCGTCAGCAGCGGTGATGCAACCATCAGAAATGGTGCCAGACTCAGAGGACCGCGTGGCCTCACGGGAATCCAAATCGTCGATTCTGACGATCGCCTTTGCGCCCGACGTCGTGTAGGCGATCCCTTGGAAAATCCGGGATTGGAAATTCTGGGATGGGCTTTCAGATTCGCCGTCCTGCCCGGAGGCCTCCTGCACGGATGGGAGCTGCTGTGTCAGTTCCGCTGCGACTGCTCGCGCGCATTGCAATGCCTCGTTGAGCGTTGCGTTTTGGGTGAAGACGCGATGCCACTTTGCTTCACAAAGCGGGGTAAAAAGGTCTTTCGTGTCAGCGGACCCCGTGCCTTTGCACGACCCGTCCTTGTTATGTTCTGCTGTGGCGTTATTCATCGCTATGCCTTCTTGTCTTTGACTTGGGTTGATGCCTTCACTGCAGAAGCGTGTGCCTCGTCTATGAAGGTGGACGTGTCTGGCGAGGTTGGCTGCCCTTCGACAATCTCTTCGTGAAGAAAGTCCGTCCAAGTGAGGCGCGGGCCGTCAGCCGTTCCTTCTTGGATCTTCTCGTTGACGCGTCGGAGCTGGGCGAGAAGTTTTTCCGCTACGGATCCGCCGTCATTTTCCGAAATATCCCATCCTTGCGGAGGCAATATCTCTTCAGATCTCTTTATCTCTTCAGGTCCCTTTGCGGTTAAGCGAGTAACCTTCACTTGGCCCATTCCGCGGGTTCCGCGGCTGCCCAACGGGAGCGTCCCGGTTGTGAGTTCCGCGAGGGTCAAGCCCAGCAGGCAGATTGCGGCTCGTCGGCGGTCGAGGTCTATTTGCTTTCGTTGGTCTTCGGCGCTGGGAGTGCCTTGCGATCTGCTGTCGGTTTGAGGATTGCTGTTGGCCTGAGGTTCGCCTTTAACTTGCGATTCGGCATCGGTGTTCAGCCCGGTGTCGGCTTTCGGACCGCGATCGCCTCTTAATCCGCCGTTGTCTTTCGGTTTGGCGTTGTTTTTTGGCCTACCCTCGTCCTGCGAAGGATCAACAATTCGGTCAAGGTCGACCTCAATGCGAAGTGGCTCCCAATCTGGGATTGGATACTCCTCGAAGTAGAGAGCCTTGTCGGCTACTCCTCCCGTCCATCGATCGCCGGCGTTGTGGGCGACGGTGCGCAGCTTTTCGGCTTCGCCGTCCTCACCTGGCTTGGAAAGCGTGTCGAGGACGGTCACCGCTCCTCGTCGCTCCGTCGTTCCAAACAACGTGCGGACAAGCGTTGGGTCGTTGGCGAGCTGGTCGTGGACGGGCACATTGGACCAATCCGGCGTCTCGTCTTCCCGCTTCCGATAGAGAATCGTCCGAGCGATCCTTGAAGCACGTGCGCGAAGCGCGCCCCGGACCGAGCTTCCGGGCAGTACAAGAGGGGCCTTCGGCTCGCCGTCGGCTGTTTTATATGCCCGCAATGGACGCGCCGTGTTCCTGGAGCCCTTTTGCCCATCGGTATTCTCGGCTTCGCCCGCTTTCGACGACTCGTCACCTTTTCGGGGCTTTTTATCTTTCTGGGATTTGTCAGCTGCCGATGGCTTTGTGGCACCCTTTTGGGTGTTGGGGCTCTTCTCGCTGCTTCGAGCATTTTGAGGCACCGCGTCTGAGCTCTTTCGATTCGCCTCTGAGCCCTTTTGATTCCCGCTTCCCTTGTTCGTTTTAGCTGCAGAATCCTCGTTATTACCTTCCTTGCCGGTTTGATCCTCTTCGTCGGTTTCGGCGACGAGAATCCCGGTTGGACTTTCCCAGTGGATCTTGATTGTGATTCGGTTGCCGGTGCGGAGCGTTGCCGGTTTGAGGCAGTTGGTCCCACTAGCGGGCTTCCCTTTCAGCCAGGCCTTGAGGCCTTCGGCGTCGTCGAGGCGTGCCTTTGTGAGCGAGTAGCGAAGTTTGGGCTTGCCGTCCTTAGTTTTGTGCTTGGCGATCTTTACGCGCCCCCAGCCCGCGCCCTTGCGCTTTCCGAAGGCGAAGCGGCCCGAGTTGAGGAGGCCGAGAATCACGGCGAACAGCTGCTCGACGTCTGCCTCGAGCTCTTCGATCGTGGGCTTATCTTCTTTCTCGAACCGGCACGGGTCGACTTCGGCGGTGATCCCCAGATGAAGCTTCTGGCCTTCGGGCGCCACTTCGTGGAAGAAGAGCGCGCCATCGCCCGCTGACCCCCAGTAGCGATCGATGGCGATGCCCGGGCGGCGCACGAACGAATCGGCCTTCTTGACGGGTTCGTCCGCCTTCATGACGCCTTCGAGTGACACCGTTTCGAAAGTCAATGCCGATGCCCAGCCGGAAGACGCGTCATCTTCGCCCCTTACCTCTTCGTTATCCTGCGGGCCCTTTCCCCATAGGTCCTTCAACCGTTCGGGATTCAGGATTTCAGGGCACGTGACAAGTTTGCGGTCGAGCGCCTCGAAGAATGCGGCCCGCAGCGCACCCTTGACCGAACGCCCCGTCAGCACAGGCGTTCCGCTGGCGTTGCGCGCGAATTGTTGCGGGACAGCCTTTCGCTCATCGTTGCCGATCGCTTTTGGCCTTCTGTCGACTTCCTCCTCCGGCCCGCCGGAGTGAATGGGCGACGTCGTCACCAAAACGACGTCGAGCCTGTATCGCGTAAGACTCATCGGTTCTCCTCCTTGGCGGTTTCTTTGGGCGGCGACGCCGGATTCGGATTGAGTGGCGTCGCCACGCTGGCGTTGAGCTGTGCTGTCGAGGTGGCGCTGTGCGGCGTCGGATTGGCGCTGGTTAGTGTTGTTGGGTTGGCGACGCGCGGCGTCGCCAGATTGTGGCCGATTTGCATTCTCAGATTGGCGACGTGTGACGTCGCCGAATTCGTGATGGATCGCTGGCGAGTTAAGGTTCTGGATTTCATTTTTCGTCCGAAAGGAAGTCGTTGCTGTGCAGGAGCTTGACGTGGAACCCCTTGCTGTCGTTGTCTCCGATGCTCAGCAGGGGATCGCCGACGACGAACCTGCCGAATCCCTGAGCACGCAATTCGCCGATGCCCACGGTTTCCAGCTCGCGCAATGCTGCGAGGGCCTTTCGCCGCTGCTCGGCGCTGTTTCCGAGGTAAACCTTGAGGACCGAGCCGGCCTGGACGGCGAGGCGGGTCGCGCGAGGCTGACCCTCGGCGGCCGACCAAGAATCGACCCGGCGGTATCTCAATCCCGCTCGGTACCGATGGTCGCCTTCGCCGTTGTTGGCGCCTTGCTTGGACGCCGCAGCGCCCTCTCTGCCCGCCTTTTCTGCGGAGAAGAGTCTGATGCGCACATCCGCGCTGTTGAAGGCGTCGGAGCGATTGAACGCATCGATGATGTCGCTTGAGCTGCCCGCGGCACCGAGCGACCGCGAGCGCAGAAGAAGGTCGGAGGTGAACCAGATGGTCGTGGCGCCTTCGCTGTCCCATGCATCGGCGTTGCCCGTGTTTGCATTGTCGTCCAGGTTTGCGCGGACGTGGACATCCGTGACTGCGCCGTTCCCCGAAGCCGCGTTGGCTCCTGCGGTTGTGCCGTTGCCGCCTACGGCGTCGCTGCGGGCTGCGGCTGCGCCGTCGGATGCGCTTTTCTCCGTCGTTGTGCACTCGGCGAGGCCGAACGTTCCGGTGAGCCTGCGCGACCCGAGGCGGGCCTGCCCGTGCAGTATCTCGGGCAGCATCTCGCCGAGAGTGCGCTGGCTGACCTGCTGTGTCTCGTTTTGCGGTTCTCCTGGCCGGTGCCTGTACAGACTCTCGGTTATCGTGACCTCGGATTGCAATGTGAGGCCCGCCGCGAGCGCCCGCACAAGGAAGAGCTGGCCGTCTTTCGCGGTTCCCCGAACGGCGTCGTGCGCGGTGGACTGGCGTCCGGTCACCGGGGGCGTGCCCGTGCCGTACCTTGGCTTGCCGGGTTCGCCGTCCCCGAAGTCGAAGATGTAACCCGACCGGACCGGAACGTGCACATCCTCTGGTTCTCTCGAGATAAGGCGGTTCCACAGTTCCCGCGTTGACTGGTCGGGGCCGCCGTCGGACTCGCTGGGTTTGCTTTCCACCTTGCCGGGTTCGCCCGTCGACTTGCCCGATTGGCCGGTCGAAGCTTCGTTGCCCGGACCGCCGCCGTCCGAAGGCCTGCTGACGTCCGACCGCTCGCCGGAGTCGACCTTCGGATAGGAGAAGACCATGGGGACGGGCCTCCCGCGAACCCCTGCGACGCATGCCGTTGCGTCCGAAACGAACAGTTCGCCGTTGACCACTGCGTCGCGAATTGTCTTGTCCGCAGGGAATTTGGCGCGCAGGCGCGAATGCACCCACGCCAACACCACGGTTCCGCGCAGGAAATCGAGCGAGCGCACCTCGTTGGACATCGGCACCTCGTAGGAGACCACCGGCGTTTTCAGCTCGATGTTCAAATCAAACGAGCGGTACGACGGCGAATCGGCCCGGCCGTCCGCTTGCCGGCGATCCGCTTTCCCCTTCGACTCGACTTGCCCTTGCTGCCCGGCTTGCTTCGACGGTTCCGTATCCTCCGGGCTCGCGGTGCAAGGAGGCTTGGCCGGTGCGCCGACCTGAACTGGGGCAGGTGCCTTGGGGAGGTTCTCCAGTTTCTCCTGAAGCCACTCTTTACATGACTCTTTACATGCGGCGTGGGCGGCTTTGGCTTGTTTTTCAACGGGACTGAGAGGCCGGCCTGCGCCCTCGTCGCAGCACGCAGAATCGCCCTCGCCGGAGTCCGCCGAGCCGCCCGCGTCAGAGTCCCCGAATTCGCCGTTTTTCGGGGTCGGCGAGCCACCGCCGTCGTCGCCCCGGGCAGAGAGGCCGACGTCGTCCAAGAAGTTGCCGACGGTGATCTCGCATCGCCCGTCGCCGTTCGTCTTCTCTGATCCGATCGCCGGCACGAGCGTCCCGGCAAGGGCCAGTACGAACTTTGCATTCTTGACTTGGGCGTCGTCCCACTTTGCCGGATCGACGAAGTCCACGCGGTCCTTGAGCACGCAGGCAGGAGCGCGTTCGATGATTCGGAAATGATCGGGCTTTGCGGTACCTGTTTTCTCGTCGATTGAGACGCTCACGACCTCGGTTATTTTGCCAATGCTTTCGTCCTCAGGGCCGCCGGTATTCCCGTCCGGTTTCCCGTCGCTGGGGACCTTCGCGTCTGTCTCGGCGTCCGCCTCGCCGTCTTTGGTTGCTTTCGCTTCTTTGCAGATGCGCGCATCGGAGAAGATGATCGCTCGCGGGACAGTCTGATCGGCAGATGCGTTCGGGTTGTCGCTTTGGCCTGCCGAATCGCTGGGATCACAATCCTCGTCGGTATCTCCGAAGTTCGGCGCGCCTCCGAAAAGCGAACCGATGAAATCGTGCCACTTTCCCTTTCGTCCGCCGTCAAGAGCTCGGGCCACGATGAGCGCCTGCTCGCGAATTACTCCGGTGACGGTGGTTCCTCGCACCACGGGCTGGTCGTTTTCGTCAACTTCGACAACGGAATTAGCGCCGCCCGCATAGCCGACGCCGGTGCCCACGCCCCAGTCGGACGTGAATCTGATCGTCACGGGGATGCTGTTCATTTCC
>CAUSGP010000084.1:0-9053 GCA_963531075.1 uncultured Actinomycetaceae bacterium
GCCCCGAACGGGCCGAGGCCGATGCCAATGATCAGGATTCCCAGGTGCTTGCCCATGCTTACGCGGCTTACCAAAGGCGCCTCACGCAGGCCAACGCCATGGACTTCGACGATCTCATCATGTCCACCGTCCATGTGCTGCGCACTCATCCAGACATTGCCGACCACTATAGACGACGTTTCCGCCACATCCTCGTCGACGAATATCAGGACACCAATCCCGCGCAGTACGAATTGGTCCGTGTGCTCACCGGCACGGCCGACGACGCCGTTCACGGGGAGTTGACGGTGGTGGGAGACGCCGATCAGTCGATCTATGCCTTCCGAGGCGCGACCATTCGCAACATTGAGGACTTCGAGAAGGACTTTCCCGAGGCGCGCACGATCCTTCTCGAGCAGAACTATCGTTCGACCCAGTCGATTCTCTCGGCCGCCAATGGCATCATCGCCAACAACAGCGGGCGCCGTCCCAAGCGCCTGTGGACCGATCGCGGCGACGGCGAGAAGATCGTCGGCTACGTCGCGGATTCTGAGGCTGACGAAAGCGCATTCGTCGTGTCGGAAATCGACAGGCTGCGCGACGACGCCGGGATTTCGTACGGCGATGTCGCGGTATTCTACCGGACGAATGCTCAGTCGCGGGCCGTTGAGGACATGTTCGTCCGATCGGGGATCCCCTACAGGGTCATAGGGGGAACGCGTTTCTACGAGCGACGCGAAATCAAGGATGCGCTCGCTTATCTCCATGCGATCGCCAACGGCGACGACACAGTTTCCATTCGCCGCATCCTCAACATGCCCAAGAGGGGCTTGGGGGCGAAATCTGAAGAGGCCGTCGCCATGCACGCCGCGCGCTGGGATGTGTCTTTCGGGGCGGCGCTTTCCGACGTCGCCGAACCTCACCCCGAACGCGGTCCGGTTTCGGGGATAGGGAAGAAGGCAGCGGTCACGATGACCGGCTTCGCGGGCATGCTCCAGCGTGGACGCGAGATGGCAGAGGCGGGGGAGGCGCCCGATGCCATCCTCGACTTCGTGATGGAGGAGTCGGGCTATCTCGACATGCTTCGCTCGAGCGAAGATCCGCAGGATGAATCCCGTTTGGAGAATCTTGCGGAGCTCCATTCCGTTGCCGTCGACTTTCGCAAGGAAAACCCCGAGGCGACACTCGCGGATTGGCTCGACCAGGTCTCGCTTGTCTCCGACGCCGATCAGCTCGCCGACGGCGACGAGGGCGAGGTAACGCTCATGACCGTTCATACAGCGAAGGGCTTGGAGTTCCCGGTCGTCTTCGTCACCGGGCTCGAAGACGGGACGTTTCCGCATATGCGATCACTCATCGACCCCGCCGAACTGGCCGAAGAACGGCGCCTCGCCTATGTGGCAGTGACGCGGGCGCGCCAGCGGCTTTACATTACGAGAGCCGCCGCCCGCGCCTCGTGGGGCGCCCCCCAGGAGTTTCCTCCTTCGCGCTTTATTGAGGAAATTCCCGCTTCTCTCATCGATTGGAGGCGATCAGAGTCGAGTGCTGACGTCTTGCGCCGAACGGGAGGGTGGTCCGGGCAGTGGGGGAGCGGCGCACGGCGTCGATCGGAAAGCTTCGGAGGCTATGGCGACGAGTTCGACGACGGCCCCGTTGTTGGCTCCGGCAAAGGCTTCGTGCCGGGAAAACTCGGCGTCGATGCTGCAGACCGGTCGAAGGCCGCAGACGCCTCAACGGCTGCCGGCGAAGCATCGGGCTCCGATGCGGCGGAAGGATCTTCGAACTTCGGCGGGGTCGGGCCGAATGCCGGATCGTCAGTTCCGGATACCTACGGCTTGGCCGTCGGCGACTCGGTTGCCCACAAGAGCTTTGGCCACGGCAAGATCATTGCCTTTGAAGGGGCCGGGCGCAACACAACAGCCAGAGTGACCTTCTCCAACGGCCAAACCAAGCGCCTGGCTTTGCGCTTCGCACCGCCGGAGAAGATCAGAGGCCTGCCGCTTTCTGGCCTGTCTGCTTGCCGTGCCTGCCCTCTGCGAGCTCGCTCTGTGCCCGTATCTCCGTCTGCCCGTGTCTCTGCCGCGTCTTTCCGCAGGCCTAGAGTTTCTCTCCGCAGGCCTAGAGTTCTTCCCTTCCGCGTTTGTCTGTGAGAGCGCGGTTGTAGGCCAAGGCAGCGTCGAGCCAAAAACGCAATTGTTCGTCGTCGGCGACCGACGCGGCAGACGCGCGAATCCAACCCGCTCCCATGGCTCGTCCCGGACTGATCTCGGCGGGTGAGGCTCCAGGGACGTCGCTGAATTTCGCGTCGTCGGCGGCGTCAATGCGGACCAGAAGATCTCCGTCCTTGGACGCATGGACCGCCATTTTCTCGTTAACCATAAAAGCCCTGCCGCCGAACATCGAGACCTCGCGGACCACGGGCTCGTCGGCTAGAAGGCCGCGCAGGCGGGCAACAAGGAGGTCTCTTTGCCCAGCCTTCTTCTTAGACGCGGCGTTTTTGGACCCGTTGTCCTTGGAACCGTCGCTTTGCACGGGACTATGCTATGCCTGCGGGAGGGGCGAAGGAAAGTCGGTCGAAAATCAGCACATTGTCGACGATCTTTCCCCCTCTGACGGTGAAGCATTCGGCTACTGGCGCGACATTGGTCACCGCGGTATGAGGGTAGTAGAACAGCGCGATTCGATTTCCGTCTGCGAAACTCGTAATGTCCGCGAGTCCCGTCAGCCGCGGTGCGAAAGAGCCAATGAAACGCTCATACTCGCTTTTGCCGTGAAGATCGACTCCGGGAGCGCGGCAGGTGACGTCGTCGGCGACGAGCGCCATGGCTGCTTCGACGTCGCCGCCGGTCCAAGCACGATGGTAGGCCTTGACGATCGAGTGAGGCTGGGAATCGGCAGGCGTGCCTGGCTGGGAGTTTTCGGGCGTGACTGGGTTCTCTTGTGACATGGGTGTTCTCCTTATTATTTCATCGTTTTGCAGTTGAGCCTGTATCCGTCGACGAAACGGGCGTCGACGGATACAGGCTCAAACCCAACCGGTTTGCAAAACGGTCGGCAAACCTCAGGCCCAGATTCCGCGCCAGTATTGTGCGGGCAGCGGTGAGTCTTCGACTCCAAGTTGGGCTGCCCAGCGCAATGGCGTGTAAGGATCGACCAATGCCGCTCGCCCAACCGCAATCGCATCGCACTGATCTGTTATGAGGGCCTGCTCAGCTTGTGCGCTATTCGAAATGAGACCCACCCCTACGATTTTCGCGTCGCTTCCCGCTACGGCGCGCTTGACGTCGGCGGCAAACGGCAGTTGGTAGCCGGGGCCTACCGGGATTGTGGCGGGCAACAAGCCTCCCGACGAAATATGGAGAACGTCAGTCCCATGAGCGACGAGAGCTTCCGCAGTGCGGCATGTGATGTCCGAGGTTATCCCTCCCTCAATCCAATCGGTTGCGGATAGGCGCACGGAAAGCACTCTGTCACCGATCTCCGCTCGAACGGCGTCGACGACGCGTATGAGGAACCGCCGCCGATTCTCCTCATCGCCACCGTATTCGTCCGTGCGTGTACTCGACAGAGGGGAGAGGAACTGGTGAATTAGATATCCGTGTGCGCCGTGGACCTCAACGACGTCTACACCGGCCTCAACCGCTCGGCGAGCAGCCTGCGCGAATGCTTCGACGAGCCTGTCGATTCCCGCGGCGTCAAGCTCGGCAGGCTTGTCGAGCCCCGGAGTCGCAATCGGGCTGGGAGCCAGGAGATTCCATCCGTCCTGCGTGCCGTCAAAGGCTTGGGCGTAGCCTTTGAGTGCGGGCGACGTGCCTGCCTTGCGCCCGGCATGCGCCAACTGGACGCCCGCGAGGGCGCCTTCGGCGTGGACGACGTCGACCACCCTGGAGAGATCTTTCGTTTGCTCGTCGTCCCACAGGCCGAGGTCGCGCGCCGAGATGCGTCCTTCGGGCGTCACGGCCGTCGCTTCGACGAGGATCGTGCCGAATCCACCGACGGCGCGAGCGCCATAATGCTGGATGTGCCAGTCGGTTGAGCGCCCGTCTTCGCGGGCAACGGAGTACGTGCACATCGGAGCAAGCCACAAACGATTGCGTGCGGTCGTATTGCGGAACGAGACAGGGGAGAAAAGCAAAGTCATAGCCGCAATCGTACGCTCGTTGATCAGGTGAGGTCAGTGTCGCGATCCACATGAATATCCGATGCTTCGAAATATCCACGCATAGCGAACTCGAGAGGCCGAATGACCCGTATCGTGGGCGTATCTTGGGCGCGGGGTGAAATTTTCGGGAGCGTTCTTTCGGTGAGTAGTTTTGGCGTGCGGTGGACACCGACGCCGACGGTCCATTAAGTTTCGAATATCGGAAGGAGCCCGCATAGGGCATGATGAAGGAGGCGCACGTTGTCGCTGTACTTAATTGAACTCAAACCTGCCGAGGCCACGAAGGACTCCGTCAGCGAACTCATCGAAAAGGTCGTTGCCGCGGTCGGTTCGAGTAGCGGTGAACTTATCGAGACGCAGGTGACGTCCGATCATCGGATTGTTTTCGTTATCGTCGAAGCTGATTCGCCGCGTTTCGCTTCGCCCGTGGTCAAGGCGGTAGAAGATGTAGCCGAAGTGACTGGCCCGGACGAGGTCCGGTTGGTGGGCGCCGAGCTTGACGACATCAAGAAGCTGAAGTCTCACGCCGAGTATCTTGTGGAATGGGATATTCCTGCCGAGATCACGATGGACCAGTACCTTGCGCGGAAGAAGGCGAATGCGCCTAAGTACGCCGAGGTGCCCGAGGTTTCGTTCCTGCGTACGTATGTTCGTGAGGACACGGCCAAGTGCCTGTGCTTTTACGATGCGCCTGACGAAGAAGCCGTCACCAGGGCTCGCGCGGCCGTCCAGACCCCGATCGATCGGCTTTTCAAGCTTGACGTCTGATGACGATCGCCATCATCTGATTGAGCTCGGCATCTGACTGAGCTTAACGTTTGATAAAACTCGTTATCTGACTGACTTTGGCCTTCGATTTGTCGGGACATATCTCGTGTTTTTCGAAATGTTGTCGTAGACGTACCGATCGCTGAAATCGAGTCATGAAGCCGCCCTCACGTTAGAGGGCGGCTTCATGTGTTTAGGAGTGGAGATTCAATTGCGAAAGGTGGGCCAAGGATTCGTCAAGCAGAGCGAGGGCAACGGAGAAGCTCGCGTCCACCGATCGCTTTAGTCTGAATCCTCCGTTCAGTTCCAAATCCACGAATCCGTGAAGGGTGCTGCGGACGAGTCTCACCGCATCCACCAGAGAATCCTCAGATATGTCATAGGACATGAGCACCGCACTCACGATGCGAACGATTCTATCGGCAGCGTTGTGTCGGTTGTTGTCATCGTCATTTCGGCGAAATCCGTTTGCGCTGGCTTTTGCGTAAGTTTCGTTTTGTTCGTCTATCGGTCGAGTTTTGCCCGTCTCGACTGTGTGATGCGCGTCGTGTCGACGTCCTCCCTTGTTTTTGCGGGGACTGTGCCAGGCCGGAGACCTTTGAATCAGCGTACAAGTTCCGGGATGCTCGTGGGCGAAGGACCGATAGGCTCTCGCTATGGATTCCAGGGCTTGCCTGCCCGAAAGGCCCACGGAGGCTTCCGTGAGGGCGTCCGCAAGCTCATTGGCTCTCAAAGCGGTGACGCGGGTGATGAGGTCGTCGAACCCATTGACGTGTTTGTAAAGGCTGGGAGAGGCGACGCCAAACAAACGCGCCAAGCGCGACAGCGAAAGTTTGCCCAAACCTTCGGCGTCGACGATGCGTGCGGCTTCGCGTGCGATGGATTCTGCGTCTAGTCCGGCCCTAGGCATGGGCGCTCACGAAACCGATTCGATTGGCGAATGAGATCACGCTTTGCGCTACGGCGTCAGGAAATTCGAGCATTGGCGCGTGACCGGATCCCTTGATAGCCAAGACCTCGGATTGTGTGAAACGTGAGGCTGCCCACGTCGCCTCCGCGAGCGGATCCTTCCAATCGGGATCCTTGTCGCCCATGACGATGAGGGCTGGAGCCTTCACGTGATCGAACCAGGGGGAGACAACGGAGTGATCAGTCCGAGTGGTCTTCGAGAAGGCGGCCCAATGGCCTTTGCGTTTGAGGGTCGAGGAAAGATGCGAAGCACGTTGTGATGCGTGATCGCCGAGCCCAGGCCAGAGCTTCGCTGAGTAGAGCCGCCAGAGCGCGGGACCCCACGGTCGGGCGAGGGCGAGCCGAAATCCCAAGCGCTGGAGCGGTGTTGATGTGCCGCGAAGAAAAGGGCCAAGCAAGACGAGCCCGGATACCTTTGCGGGTTCCATTCCCGCTGCGATGACCGCTGCCGCGGCCGACATCGACGCGCCCGCGAGAATGGCCGGCCCACCACCGAATTTCTCGATGACAGCGAGTAAATCTTTCGCCGTAGCTTCGTCTCCATAGGCTGCAAAATCCGTCGATGAATCGCCGTGACCGCGTAAATCCGCCCTCGCGACGCGGAAACCCGCCTCGGCCAGAAGAGACGAGAATGGGGCGAAGGCATCGCGAGTGTCGCCCATGGCGGGCGAGCAGACGATGAGGGGCCCGTTTCCTTCAGTTTCGACGCAGACTCTTCCGCCGGTCACAGAAATATAGCTAATAGTCATAGCCATTAAGCTAATGGAATTAGCTTAATGTGGCAAGGCGTGATGAAATCTGTGTTATCGCAGCCGAAAAATGGGGTGAGCTGCGGTCAAGCGCGGAAACTGTGGTCAAGCGGGTGAGCTGTGGCCACATTTCAAGCTGCGCCGGAAAGCGGAGAAGCCCTCAGGCGATCTTTTGGAGCTGCAGTTCGGCGTCGTCGATCAGAGTTTTGAGCCTGGACGAATCGATCGCAGTGTCGAAATCCCGACAGCGTGTGGCAAGACGATCGAGTTCTTCAAGGCGTTCGCCGATCGCGTCGATACGATTCGAAACAGCGCTGGCGAGGGAGCTCTGGTCTTCCGGAAGGCGCTCGAGATTCGAGTTGCCGTTCGAGAGCATAAGTACCTGGCGCGGAATTGCGAGAAGACTCGATGTTTCGACGATGTGGTCCGCGGTTTGCGCAGCAAGCTCTGCGTGAGTGGAAGCCATGTGCTCCATCTCTGTCAGTTCCTTCCGCAATGCTCCTCCGAGTGTCTCGATGGCGTCCGCCGAGACGTCTGCGTCGGTGCCGCCGTCAATCAACTCTGCGATGAACTTTGCCATCATGGTCGTGTGTAGACGTGCCAAAGCCACTCTGAATCGAGTTTGCGCGCTGATCTTGTCAAGAGCTGCGAGCGCCTCGACAAGCTTTCCGGTGGGATCTCGCACGATCTCTTGCATCTGCTCCCAGGTGTCGAGGAGTCGAGCGATTTTTGCCAGGTGGGAGTCGCTGCGATCGAGAATGTCGGTGGAAAGCGTTTCGCTGCTGACTTCCCGGCGTAGGCCGTCGCCCGTTGCGCGAAGCGCCGAAGAAAGGTCGGCGAGTGCATCCTGCCTGCCCATCCATGCATCGAGTTCTTCGGCTATCGTCTTAACGTCGGAGAGCATGCGGGCGAAGGCGCCGCTTGCCTGGGGACGGTCGGGGAAATCGCCGGGCAGTGCCTCGCGTTTTGCGACCTCTGCGGGAAGCGCGGTGTTTTGAAGGTCTTCGTAGGAAGGAATCCCGGCGGCTTGCAGGAGCTCGGCGATCTTCGTTGCCCCTTCCGAAGCGACTTGCCTCCTGCCGAGCCCGTTTGAAGCAAGTTCATTTTCGAAGTTTGCAGCCTTTTCGTAGATGTCGAGAGCTGTTTCGAAGAGTTCGTCGCACGCGGGGCGTATTCGGACCGATAGATAGCCGCCCCCTTCGAGCGGCGTGACCGTGGCGAAGACGTCGTATTCACTGCCGTCGGAGGCCAGATTTCGCACATAGGCGGCGAAAGGCAGCCCGGCTTTGATCGTGGCCCACATGGAGTGGAATGCCCCTCGAGGCATCGCCGGATGGCGGATGACATTGTGGGGTGCGCCGATCAGCTCTTCGCGGTCATAGCGCGAAAGCTCAACGAAAATCTTATTCGAGTGGTCTATGATTCCTCGTTCATCGGTCGTGGAGAAGAACATCTGGTCCGCACCCACCTCGTGTTTGGCTCCCGTGATTTCCACGCATTTGCCTTTCGCTTGCCTGGTGCGCACTCCTCGCTCCTTTTCCTCGATATTCGCCCTCGATTGCGGGCTTTTTGCCGTAAGCACTAGCCAAATTTAAAGGAGTTCAATGAAGTAGTTGAAGATGTAACTATGGGTAATATTACCCATGTGTCGATGACAACCGTCGACGGACGGGGCTCAATGAGATGGAATGGGCGGAGATCCGCAAAGTCGCTCGAAGGCGCTGGAGCTCTCGTCTAAACTTGATCACGTCTGGAAACGAAGACGTCGGAAGGACAGTACGTGGATCTCTATGAGTACCAGGCCCGCGAACTATTCAAGGCACATGAGGTGCCGGTGTTGGCGGGGATCGTTGCATCAACCCCAGAAGCTGCCGAGGATGCCGCGCGTAAACTGGGCAGCGACCTCGTCGTTGTCAAAGCCCAGGTCAAAACCGGCGGTCGCGGCAAAGCCGGAGGCGTGAAACTTGCCCGCAGCCCCGAAGAGGCGCGAGGCAAAGCCGAGGAAATTCTGGGAATGGACATCAAAGGACACGAGGTGCGGCGCGTCCTCGTAGCCTCAGGCGCTGATATCGCGCGCGAATTCTATTTCTCCGTGCTGCTCGACAGATCGGAGCGCAGGTACCTCGCCATGTGTTCGATCGAGGGGGGAATGGATATCGAGACATTGGCCAAAGAACGCCCGGAGGCTCTCGCCAAGGTCGCCGTCGACCCGAACGTGGGAATCGACGAGGCGAAAGCTCGCGAAATCGTCGAAGCTGCCGGTTTCGACGCCGAAACCGGAAAGAAAGTGGTTCCCGTTCTGCTCAAGCTGTGGGACGTGTACGCGAAAGAAGACGCCACGCTTGTAGAGGTCAATCCGCTCGTGTTGACCGAGCAAGGCGAGATCATCGCTCTCGACGGAAAAGTCACGCTTGACGACAATGCGC
>CAUSGP010000085.1:0-9000 GCA_963531075.1 uncultured Actinomycetaceae bacterium
GCGAGCAGGCGCGGCCTGCGCGGCCAGTATCTCATTCGCTTCGGCGCCGTGCTCGTCATGGGAATCGCCGTGGGGGCGCTGGCGGTGCTCACCCTCGGCGAGGCGGCCGTCGGCGCGGTTCTCGGGATGCTCGGCGCTCCGAACCTGAGCCTCGTGGTGAATCCATGGCTCGTATGGATCGCCCTTCCCGGCGTTCTCGCCCTGACGGTGGCCGGCGCGGTTCTCTTGGCCCTGCGCCGCATGCGGACCGCAGAAATGGAGGACGCCGAATGACCGCCCAATCACGCTCGAACGGCGCACCAAGCTCGAGCAACTCAACCAATTCGAACGACTCGACAAAACAGATCGCGAACAATCACGCGCCCACCTGCGAAAGGAGACGGCGATGCCGATCTTGGAAGCCATTAGTATAACGAAGGACTACGACTCCCGCGTGCTCCACGGGCTGAACGTGGCGATAGAGCCGGGATCGTTCGTCGCGATCATGGGCCCCTCGGGCTCGGGAAAAACGACCTTCCTCCATATACTCTCCGGCCTTGACCGCCCCACGGACGGGACCGTCAAAGTGGCCGGCGAGGATCTGACCGGAATGAAGGAAAAAGACCTCGCGGCACTGCGGCTGCGCCGCCTTGGATTCGTCTTCCAGAATCCGCATCTTCTGCGCACGCTTTGCCTGCTCGACAACATCGCCCTACCGGGCTTCCTCGCCGGGGACGAACCCCGCGAAGAGGTCGTGGCCCGCGCTCGCGAGCTAATGGGAAGCATGGGAATATCGGGGCTCGAATCGAGCGACGTCGCGGAGGTCTCGGGCGGCCAGCTCCAGCGGGCGAGCATCTGCCGCGCCCTCATCAACGACCCGGAGATCGTCATCGGCGACGAGCCGACCGGCGCGCTCAACTCGGCCTCGGCGGCGCAGGTGCTCGACATCATGGGGGAGATTCGCGCTCGCGGCACAACGGTCGTCCTCGTCACGCACGACCCGATGGTCGCTGTGCGGGCGGACAGGGTTTTGTTGCTTGCCGACGGGAAGATAACCGACGACGTCGCCCTCGGCCGCTACAGCCCCGAAGCGGCGGCCGAACGCACCGCGCGGGTGACCTCGCTTCTGGCGAGCCGCGGGGTGTGAGAAGGCCGGCGGAAGGCGTTCGCAAACGTGATACCGCCCCCACCGCCGACTCCGCAAACTGCAGTTCTTGGAGACGCTGGCTTTGAAGCTTCCTCTCTTGAGAAAGAGCATTCGCAGAAGGGACGCTCGCCTCC
The DNA here is from genome assembly GCA_963531075.1 of uncultured Actinomycetaceae bacterium. Taxonomy (GTDB): domain Bacteria; phylum Actinomycetota; class Actinomycetes; order Actinomycetales; family Actinomycetaceae; genus Peptidiphaga. Next base: position 1,261 of record CAUSGP010000085.1, read on the forward strand.
GGCAGCTCGCGCACGAGACCGCCGAGACTGCCGGAGGCTAGCAGAGTCCGACTTGCTTTCCTGCCGTCGAGTGCTTAGAATAAAGCCATATGACAGGCCCGTATCTCGCAACGAGACGCGGGTCTTGTCCTTTACTGACCTAAAGTCGTGTAAAAGGACAGGTCATTTGTTTCAAAAAGGGGGCAATCGGTATGAACCGTTATGAGAAGTCGTTTTCATACCGCTCTGACTCCCACCAGGAGTCCACGTGAGCAACCTTAAGAGCAGTTACGCGAAACCTTTTTTGACGATTCCCGAACAGATACATCGCCTGCGCGAACGCGGTATGGAATGTGGCACTGATGCGTATGCGACAGCGGTGCTCGAACGCTGCGGATACTATCGCTTGTCTGGGTATTGGCACATCTATCGGAAATGTCCCGAGCGTTCGGAAGACCAGTTCGACGATAAAGGGCGTGAAATACGTCTTGATTCTTTCGTCGAGGGGACATCTCTCTCGCAGGTCGTTGCGTTATATGACTTCGATCAGGAACTGAGTGTGCGTTTGCTTCGCGTCATCAGGGCAATTGAAGTTTCTTTTCGTTTTTTCATTGGTCACCGATTGGGGAAAAACAACCCATTCGCGCACCGCTATCCTGATCAATTAGATGCGCGTCAGAATTCATCTTCGATGCAGCGTCACCCGACAAAAGCTTATGAAGATTGGATGGAAGAGTATGAACGCCAAGAAAATGGGGCAAAAGGTGACTTTGTACAGCATTTTCACGAAGAGTATGGACCGCACTTGCCGATATGGGTCGCCACAGAGGTGATGTCTTTTGGAACGATGAGTAAACTGTACTCCTTGATGCGGGAAACAGATCGAGAGATTCTTGCCTCAAGGCTGCAAGTCTCTCTTAATGATGAACGCGGAGATTATGGCGCTATGAGGTCGTGGCTCAGGTGCATCAATCATGTTCGAAATATTTGCGCACATTATGGTCGTTTGTGGAACCGTTCGCTTGATTTCGCCGCTGAACCTCCGGGACGGGCGAAAAAAGGTGGGAACGATATTCTTTCTTGTCTGAACAGTAAAGACGTCAAAAATAAACTCTACGGCCCACTTCTCATCTTGCGTTATTTGCTATTAACTATCGCCCCTAACCGCACGGATGTTGTGGATATTGTGGATTTCATCAACAAAGAGTCCCATGCTCTCGGCTTCAGATTGAATCAGCTCGGGTTCCCGAATGACTGGAAAACGAATCCAATCTGGGACCGCTGCTTCAGCCTCGACCCTGCTCCGAGGCTCGCTGCAAGTCTGCTTGATCGCGTCGAATGCCTCACCGCTAAGCAGGCCAGTGAGCTTCTTTCGTCCGCAGAGGTCGAATCGCCGGAAAACGAGCGAACTGTGGGGCGACTTGCTGGGGCGAAGAAAAAAGCGCAGAGAGAACTTCTGCGCACCTACCGCCGTTATAGAGTTGTAATCGAGATCAAACTTGGAAAGACTAAGTATTATCCCAAGTTTCAATTTCGCGAAGGTAAAATTATCGATACCCTTGCGGAAATCAACAAAGAACTTACCGAACGATGCGGAGAAGTGGATCCGGTGCAAATCGCCGCGGCACTGCTGGATTGGTGGCAAACGCCGCACCCAAGTATCTCCAAAACGGGAGACGGCTCTCTCCGCTGCCCCTTAGAGCTTTTGCTCTCTGTGCCCGAGAAGGAGTTCGAAGCCGGGATTGCCCGCGTCGACGCCATGAGCAGTTTTGTTGTGCCTCGCCAATGGGAGCGGACGGCTCCTAGAAAGAAGGAACGAAGCATGCCTGGGGTGTCTCTTATCCCGGTGAAGCCCGAAGAGTTCGCTGACTTCGGCAAACGGCTTCAGAGGGTGTTCGGCAGGGCTGCGGCTGCTGAACTTGAAGAGAATGCAGATGGACTCGGATCAGACGGGGGCGGACTCCGCAGAGATGGAACCAGACGCGGCAGCGGTGCGAATAGAAGCACCGGCACTGCGGCCGAGTCCTTGGGCGTGATGGACGGGCCGATTCCTTCAGACGAGGACCTCGCCGCTTCCTTCCACGCTCCCGGGGCGGAGACTCTGCACATTGTGAGCGAAAGCGAATGCGTAGGCGGGCTCATCGTCTCGATAGAGGAGGATGGGCGCAGCGGCAGCCTCGACTTCCTGTTTCTCGATGAAGCCAGGCAGGGAGGAGGTTTGGGCTACGCGGCGTGGCGAGCCGTCGAGGCGCGCTATCCGACTGTGTGCACTTGGGAGACCGTCACTCCGTATTTCGACAAGCGAAACATCCACTTCTACGTCAACAAGTGCGGTTTTCGAGTCGTTGAGTTCTTCCATCCTGGTCACCCCGATCCGCACAGCCCGGCGTCGTCCGACGACGGCGTTCCCGACCTCATGTTCCGCTTCCGGAAAGAGATGGGAGAAGGCTGAGAAAGGGGCGAGTCGATGTTGTGAGGCGTGTGTGAAATGCCGAGGGAGGTCTGGCCGGAAGATGGGGAAAGTCTTCAGAAGGGGGTGGAGTGGGAGAGACTGGACCGGGTTTTCGTTAAAGAGGAGGGCGGCCCCGTTTCCGGAAAGCCGCCCAAAGCAGTGAGTTCAGATATCTTAGAGCCTCTTCAATCCTTCCTTGATCTGCCGGCTATCTTCCTCGAATTCGATTTTCCAAGGGTAGCCTGAATTGTAGGTTGTAGTTCACCTCATAATTGGTGATTTCGACGAATTGCTTGTTGGAGTCAAGACTCGAGAACAAGGCGGTCCAGCAGCCGAAACCCGCCTCCATAAGTAACTTGAAGCGGTGCGAAGAGGCCGCTATTGACCCTTATTGGCCCAAGACCGAGGAAATCGGTCAAATTAGGACACGTACTGCAGGCCCTGTTCGATGGTTGGCCAGTTCGGGACGTCGGCTCGGATGCGCCACTGCCCATAATCCGGCGAATAATTGGGCAGCCAGGCAAAGCCTCCGGAAGACTTGGCTCCCACGAACATGGACGTCCAGTTCCGGAAGCCGGCCTGGGTCAGGTCGTTCTGCCATGCGCCAAGGATTCTGGCAAGATCAGCCAATGCCTCGTCAGGCATCCATTTGTCGTAGTGTTTCCCGTCCCAGACGACGACCGCGTACGTAGCCACCTCCGTCCCGTTAGGCGACTGGTTAACCAGCAGACCTATATCAGTCCACCCTTCGGCTGTGGCTGCCGCTGCCGCGTGCAGGATCTTTCCGACCTCCATCATGTACTTCGTGTCGATATCGCGAGAATCCGCGGTGTTGGGCTCGGTCATGGAGAACTACCTTTCAGGTATGGATGCTTCGCATACAGTAAAACATGCGAAGCGACTGGAGCCAGATCGTCCTTGATCAGTAATTTAATCGCCTTTTCATTAAGGTTCGATATTGCGTAGCTTTAATCTTATCTACATCGAAGATGTTTTCTATGTGAGTGCTGATAGTTCTCTATTACCGATTTGGCACATGCTTGCCTACCTTGAAAGACATTCCCAGTTATAGTGTCAGGGTCTAAAGTTCTGCGCCGGGCTTGAAGGCGCATGGCCTCAAGCTCGGCGCAGAATGCCACCGAAGTAAGTGATTAGACTTCTTCGAGTATTTTTTCGATGGTAGGCCAATTGTCGCCTTTGGTATCGACCTTCCAGGGGCCGTAATCAACGTCGTAGTTGGGGATCCAGACGAAGTGTTTGTTGGAATTCAACCCCAGGAACATAGCGGTCCAGTAATCGAAGCCCGCGTCCATGAGTGCCTTGAGCCAATGCAACGCTGCCGTTATAAGTTCATTATCGTCTTCTGTGGGAATCCAGTTGACGTAATGCTGATCGTTCCTGGTGATAGCCGAATACATGTGTAGACTGCTAGATTCACGGTCGAAATTAACGAGAAGTCCGATCTTGTCCCACCCGTCAATGTTTTCACGTGCTGCTCGGCTGAGAACCCCTAGCATCTTGAAGGTGTACTCATCGTCGATATCTTGCGACGGAGGAATATTGCTTATATTAGAGTTGGTCATTATGGCACGGTTCTTTCTGTAAAACGTTTGCTTCCCAGCTATACCTGACTTGCATGTCAGTGCTGGCTAGAGCGAATCCGACGGTTGGTTATGTAGGGCGCTTGTGAAGCCGATGATGACAACACACTAAAGTAATAATACTAGCTCAACGTGGGGTTGAGGGAGGCGGATGGGTTATTGGCGGAACGGTGTCGGGGGTACAACGACCTTTTTGGGGCCATTCTCGAATTTCTCGCAACTCGCCACGAATTTATCGGGGCGTCCCTTGGCATCGTGTCCAAATTCGTCAACGGTAAAGTGGCGCTCCCCGCTTGCTTGATCAATCATAGGAGTCTCGTAATCATTGAGGAAACTTTTACGATTGATATCGCTATCCTGGATGGCGAATGTTAAGTCACTCTCTTTATCGTAGAGTTCCCGGACGATTGCCTTCTCGTCGTCGGAAAGGTTGGCCTGCTTCATCGCGGAATCCCAGGTATTTGCAGGGTTGTTTGAGTCGTGTAGGCAGTCCCTCATCTTGGTAAGAGGATCTTCGGCGGCTGCATACTTGCCGCCATAAGCATCTTTGAACGGGAAGTCCTCGTTGAGTAGCCGTGTTTGCGTTGGCGGTAACACTCGGACGCTCGCCATGTGGCCTGCGTCGTCGCCAGTGCCCTTGAGATTGTGTGTTTTGTTAAACTTCTTCCGATCAGCATCGTCCGCTCCATGAAGGCCTCTGCTGAAGAAGTGGTTATCTGCTCGGGGCTTCTTATCTTGACGTGCACTAACCACGTTCGTGTCGTCAAAGACACCTTCTGTTCGCAAACGATTACCCTCGGCATCGAAATGAACGGCAACATAACCTCCGTTCCCTTTATTGCCTCCGTGGTATGTTGGACGTATCTCAACACTTCCCCCGTCAACGATCGGATCAATTTTGGGGGGCCATTCATCCGGAAGGCGACTGGTTGACTTTGCGGCATCGTCGCCCCCTTTGCCGGTGTGCTTGGCAATGGTGTCCTTTACTCCACTTTTGATGTTTGCCAGGGCGTCCTTCAACCGCGTGAGCATGTTGGATAAATCGTCTGAGAGCTTGGAGAGCTTCTTCGACGAAGAGAGGAGGTCGTCGACGTACTTGCGGAGTTTTCCGGCCCATTCCAAGGCTAAAGAGACGACGTCTTTGATGACTTTCGGGGCGAGGGTTCCGCACGATATCGCCAGCTCTGCTGCCTTCTCTGCTATGGCTGAGACGATGTCGGCGATGGCATCGCGGACCAAGTCATGAACCACCTGCACGATGGTCGAAGCGACGCCGAGTGCGGTGGACATGGCGTTGGAGCAGGTTCCGGCCAGCTCAATGTGCTGGGCGATGTCGCTTTGCAAGGCGGTGTAGGCGCTTATGCCTGCGCCCTCTTGCCCTTCTAGATCGGTGACCAGTGATCTGGCGAGATCGCTGGAGTTGCTTTGCAGCGTCTCACCGATCGAAGCCCAGGTTCCCGCGAAACCCTGTACTTCGCCCGGATCGCCGGTAAGGTCGTTGAGCCATTTGTTGAGTGGGGACATATGATCGAGCAGCCAAGCGATCCCCCACGACATGAGAGTCTGGATTGGGTCCGAAACGAGTTGCTGCATGTCCATGGCGGTGCCAAAGCCTGCCAGGGACTGAGCCACCCATGAATCGCTTTCCATGGCCTCGGCAATGTCTTGGCCGTCCTCAATGAGGCCGAGCCCCGAAAGAGGCGAGCCTTCTTCGGGGCCGGCAACCGTCGCTTTGGCAGGCTTCGACTCCTGCTGATCTGTTGCGCTGGGCGCTCTTCCCTCTGTTTTGGTGGGCACCTCTCCGCTGGGTGCTTCAGCGGCTTTAGGGCTTGCAGTAGGTAGCTTAGTTTCCATCATTGACCTCCCAGAAGTGCAGTAATGTCATTGAGTGCCTTAGAGTTCGCCACGTCGGTGTCCTCATAGGAATCGGCAACGTCTTTCAGGTCTCCGACGGTTTTTTCGATGGCGCCAGCGGCCGAGTCGATGACGAGATCTGCCACGCCCTTGACTGCCGACAGGGGCGGGACCATGAAGGAGCACATGATGCCAAATGCGCCGCCTGCGAGGTTCGTGGCTCCCGAAGCAGATTTGGCGCTTGCAACTCCCTCGCTGATTTCGGATACCTTGGCAGCGTGGCTACGCAGGACGGAAGGTTCGACTTTTAATTCCACTATCGCCTCCAAAGGCTTGAGATCGCTTTGTTTGCCATTTCGGTCTCACCGGCTTCGCCTTCGTCTAAAAGGCGTCCGCGCATCTGGGCTATACCGGCCTGCGCGATGGCGGAATCTTCGCCAAATTCGTCGTAGACCAGGTCGGTATAGCTTTCCGTGACGTTGTAGTGCGCATCTTGAAAGGTCTCCATGATGAGCTCGGCCAGATCGTCGGCTTCCAGCTCCATTGCAGAGTCCGCAAGCTCGATCTCCAATAGGCCGCCGGAATTGTCTACGGTGATGAAGACTTCTCCGTTCTCACTTTCGGCGCTCTCTTCCAGGCTGCTCACCCTAGACATTAATTCCTGTGCATACAGGAATTTTTCCTGCGCCTCAGCCATGCGATTATCCAAGACGCTTCGCTCGCTGTCGGCGATGGAGAATTCTTGAAACACATTATCTCCCAGGAGACGTATTCAATGGTTGAGCGAGAACAGTCTATTCAGCCCGTGGCGATTCCCCCGCCTTGGATGGGGTGGAGAGCTCCCCAATCGCTTTGGGGAGGGGCGGGGAGAGCTCAACTTGGGCCAAAATTAGCCAAAAATAGCTGGATACCCGCGCAGCCGAGTCCCCGTGAAGTCGCCCTCGTATCCGTTAGTGGTGCGTGTCTGTCGGTGACGGCTGTTAATGCTGAACTCCCGCAAAGTCGCCCTGGGGGAATTGTGACGACGGCGCGTTTGCTGCAACGGTGCGTTCGTTGTGATGGAGGGGCCACTGTAGTGGCGGTGGGGTGCTGTGGCCGTGGGGCCCTGTGATGGCGGGCTTGTTGTGGTGGCGGTGGGGCCTCGTAGTGGTGGGTTTGTTGTGGTGTGCCGCGTGCGCTTCGGCGGTGGTGCGTTCACTGAGGCGATGTGCTCGCTGCTCCGGCGGGTCTCCGTACGCCGAATACTTAATACCGAAAGGTATGAATTTCCGCGAATGGCGCCGTTATCTTCGACCCCGTCTTTCAAAACCAAGCAGAATCTTGCCGAACTGGGTTATCGATGTGATAATCTTTCTGGTATATTCCAAAAGGTATTTCAAACAAGGAAAGGAAACGCAATGGGCGAAGTTCTTGGCGTGCACGATGTGCACAAGCACTTTGGCTCCGGCCAGCGGTTGATTCGGGCGAATGATGGAATAACCATGAGCGTCGAGGCCGGCGAAGTCGTGGGGGTTCTCGGCCATAACGGCGCGGGGAAAACTACGCTCGTCAATCAAATCGTCGGGCTGTACAAGCCGCATTCCGGCGCGATAGCGGTTGGCGGCGTCGATGTTGTCGCTGAACCCGCGCTTGCGAGGCGGCTCGTAAGCGTTCAGGCGCAGGCGAATGTGCCGATTACCGGCATCAGTCCCCGCAAGGCGATTGAGCTGACGGGGCGTATTCGTGGAGGCCGTCGCTCGGCAATTCGGGCGCGCTCAGCCGAACTGATCGATGCGCTTGACATGGGGGAATGGGCGGACAAACTCGCGGAAAAAGTCTCCGGTGGGGTCGCTCGGCTGACCGCCTTCGCCATGG
>CAUSGP010000086.1:0-8971 GCA_963531075.1 uncultured Actinomycetaceae bacterium
CGCGGTCGGTTTTATGGGAGATTCCCGCGGGGCTGTTGGACAAACCGGGAGAGGACACGCTTCAGGCTGCCGAACGCGAGCTGGCCGAAGAAACCGGCATGGCCGCTGCCGAATACGAATTCCTCGCGCGTTTCTATACGTCTCCGGGATGCTCTGACGAGCTGTTGACCGTCTACCTGGCTCGCGGGTTGACGAGTGTGGCGACGGATTTCGTCCGCGAGGACGAAGAGGCCGAAATCCAGATGGAATGGCGTGCTTTGGATGAGGTCATAGCGGCCGTGCGCAGAGGCGATGTAGCCAGTCCGACGCTCGTCGTCGGCGTTCTGGCCGCGCAATCGGTGCTCGGAACGTAATCTCAAGCCTTGAAATCTAAGGAGACGCTCCTCGCGTGCGTCGATGGCCGCCGAATGCGTGCACCAATTTCGAATAACCGGCCAGAAGCTCCTCGCGTGCGTCGATGGCTGTGGGTCCACCTTCGGATGGAAAGGAACCTTGCCTCTGCCCGAGTAATGTCTGTGAGGCGGTTTTAGTTCTTTCCGGCGCGGTCGTTCGCCAGGAGGCGAATTGTGGCGAGGGCCCCGCAATTGCCGGCCTCAGTCACATGGAAAGATTGCGACTGAAGTCCTAAACTTGATTAAGGAAACTCGCATTTTGCGTATTGCCGCGCTTACGAGAGGGGGAGAGATGGCCATCAAGCCCGATGCCGACGTCGGCACACGCGATAACATTCTCAGGCTCATCATCGAACGTGGGCCGATAACGTCCGCGGAGCTGGCTTCGCTACTGGTTCTCACATCCGCGGCAGTGCGCAGGCATCTCACCCAGTTGGAGAGCGAAGGGCAGATCGCTGAGTACACCGGCGCGGCCTCGCGTCCGGCTAGACGCGGCCGTCCGTCGCGGCGATATGTCGCGACATCTCTGGGCCAGGCAACATTCGGCGATTCCTACGCCGACGTGGCCAACCAGGTCCTTTCGTTCTTGAAAGACTCTTTGGGAGAAGAAGGCGTCAATGCCTTCGCATCGCAAAGGATCGATGAGCTTGAGGCGCGCTACACCGACATTGTCGACGAGGCCGGGCCCGATCCGGAAGCCCGTGCAGCCGCTCTCGCAAACGCACTCACGCGAGACGGTTACGCTGCGAGCGTCCGGCGAGGACCGGGAAACATGACTCTCCAGTTGTGCCAGGGGCATTGCCCCATACACGACGTGGCGTCGTCCTTCCCGGTCATGTGCGAAGCAGAGACTCAAGCGTTCCATCGTCTGCTTAACGTGCACGTCCAAAGGCTGGCTACGCTTGCCGGAGGAGAGCACGTGTGCACGCTGACGATTCCCCTGGTTTCGCGGATCCGCGAGGCCGAAGTCAGGAAGGAAACACATGACACAAACCCGGCATGAAGCCGCGGTGGCCGAAGCGATTCAGGAGCAGCAGCAAACCATTGACGCGCTCGGCCAAAAATATAACTACGGCTGGCACGACTCCGATGAGGCGGGCCGCAATGCGCGGCGCGGTTTGGACGAGGACGTGGTGCGCTACAGCTCCTCGGTGAAGAACGAGCCGGAGTGGTTGCTCAAGAATCGGTTGAAGGCGCTGCGGCTGTTCGACCGTCGCCCAATGCCCACGTGGGGCCCCGATCTGTCCTTCATCGATTTCGACGAGTACAAGTACTTTGTCCGATCCACGGACAGGCCGGCCGCCTCCTGGGAGGAGCTGCCCGAGGACATCAAGAACACCTACGATCGGTTGGGAATTCCCGAAGCTGAGAAGGCCAGGCTCGTCGCGGGCGTGGCGGCCCAGTACGAGTCCGAGGTGGTTTACAACCAGATTCGCGAAGATTTGGACTCGCAAGGCGTCGTCTTCCTCGACACGGATTCCGCGCTCAAGCAGTATCCAGAACTGTTTCGCGAGCATTTCGGCACCGTCGTTCCCGCGGGTGACAACAAGTTCGCCTCGCTGAACACGGCCGTGTGGTCGGGCGGGTCTTTCATCTACGTCCCCAAGGGCGTGCGCGTGGACATCCCGCTGCAGGCATATTTCCGCATCAACACCGAGTCGATGGGTCAGTTCGAGCGCACGCTGATCATCGCCGACGAAGGCTCCTACGTCCATTACGTCGAAGGGTGCACAGCGCCGATCTACCAATCGGATTCCCTTCATTCGGCCATCGTCGAGATCGTCGTCAAGAAGGACGCCCACGTGCGGTACACGACGATTCAAAACTGGTCGAACAATGTCCTCAACCTCGTGACGCAGCGTGCGACCGTCGCCACCGGCGCGACCATGGAATGGGTCGACGGCAACATCGGTTCGCGAGTCAACATGAAGTACCCGAGCTGCGTCCTGCTCGGCGAACACGCCCACGGCGAGGCTCTCTCGGCCGCGTTCGCCGGCCCGGATCAGCATCAGGACACCGGTGCGAAGATGATCCACATGGCCCCGCATACGACGTCATCGATCGTCTCGAAGTCGATTTCGCGTGGCGGGGGACGCTCGTCCTACCGAGGCCTCGTTCAGATCGGCGAGGAAGCGCAGGGTTCGAAGTCATCGGTCGTGTGCGACGCGTTGCTCGTCGACGACGTCTCGCGAACCGACACCTATCCTTACGTGGATGTTCGCACCGACGACGTCGAAATGGGACACGAGGCGACCGTTTCGAAGGTTTCCGAGGACCAACTTTTCTATCTGCAACAGCGGGGGCTGTCGGAGGAAGAGGCGATGGCGATGGTCGTACGGGGCTTCGTCGAGCCGATTGCTCGCGAGCTGCCCATGGAATACGCGCTTGAGCTCAACCGGCTGATCGAGCTCCAAATGGAAGGGAGCGTCGGCTGATGAGCAATTCGTTATCCACCGATCATTCGAAGGCTGTTCTCGAGAGCGAGGGAATCGCCGAGGGCAAAGGAACAGGATCGTCGAGAGCGGATAGGCTCTGCTCCTTCGATCCGGGTGATTTCGAGCTTCCCACGGGTGAAGAGGAAGAGTGGCGTTTCACGCCGATGAAGAGGCTCGCCCCCTTTTTTGAGACGCTTGACGCGGCTCAGGCCGAAGTTCTTGTCTCGGCCGGTTCAGCCGAATCCATCTCCCGCGAGGATGAGCGAGTCGGGCTGGTCGGTAGGCCGGAGGACATAACGGGCGCCCTTGCATGGCAGGCGGCTGAGCGCGTGCATTTCGTCGATGTCGCCGGCGAGGCCCCCGATACGATGATCGCCATCGACGCACCGGAGGGCATGAGCGTCGCGCAGCTGCTCATCCTGGCCGAGGAAGGCGCGAAGGGCACGGTTGTCGTCGAGCACAGCGGGAAAGGGGATTTGGCCGAGACGATCGAGATTGAGGCCAAGGATCGCAGCGAGTTGACGGTCGTCTCGGTGCAAGAGGCCGAGCGCAGCGCCAAGCACGTTTCCCATCAGCGGATTCGCGTGGGACGCGACGCCAAGGTGCGTCACATCGTCGTCACTCTGGGCGGGGACGCCGTGCGCATCGCCACGAGTTCCGAGTTCGTGGGCGAGGGAGGCGACGTCGAGCTTCTGGGGGCTTATATCACCGAGGGCGGCGAACATCATGAGCATCGTCTCTTCGTCGACCACAATCCCGCTAATTGCGTTTCGCGCGCCACCTACAAGGGCGCTTTGCAAGGCGAGGACGCGCATTCGGTGTGGATCGGCGATGTGCTCATCCGCCCGACCGCCACGAATACGGACACATACGAGCTCAACCGCAATCTCGTGCTTACGAGGGGCGGGAAGGCCGATTCGGTGCCGAATCTCGAAATTGAGACCGGTGAGATCGCCGGCGCGGGCCATGCTTCCGCCACCGGTCGCTTTGACGAGGAACAGCTGTTTTACCTGCGCGCGCGGGGAATACCCGAGGACGTTGCCAGACGGCTCGTTGTGCGCGGTTTCTTCGCCGAGCTCGTCGAATCGATTGGAGTCGAATCCGTCCAGGCCAAGCTTATGGCCGCCATTGAGCGCGAGCTCGACCTAGCCCAGGCTTCCAGGGAAGCCGAATGAGCTACGCTCGTGCCTGCTCAGTGGGCGATGTCGCCGCCGCCGGAGCCCTCCAGGTCGAGATGAAGTCCGCAGCGGGAGACGAAGTGGCCGTGGCAGTCGTCCGCGATTCCGATGGAACGTGGCACGCCATAGGCGACACCTGCTCCCATGAGGACTATTCCCTCGCCGAGGGCGACGTGGATGAAGGCGAGATCGAATGCTGGAAGCACGGTGCGCTGTTCGACATCAGGAGCGGAAAGGCGCTCACATTGCCGGCGACCAAACCGGTTCCCGTATACGCCATTGAAATAGAAGGCGACGACGTCTTGGTCGACGTCGACGTCACCTCGTAGGAGACAAAAGTGCCAAATCTTGAGATTCGCAATCTTCACGCTTCGGTTGAGACGACCGAAGGCATGAAGCCGATCCTTCACGGTGTCGATCTGACCATCGGCGACGGTGAGATCCACGCGATTATGGGCCCAAACGGGTCGGGAAAGTCCACCACCGCATATGCGCTGGCCGGGCATCCCAAGTACCACATAACCGAGGGACAGGTTTTCCTTGACGGTGAAGAGATCACCGATATGACGCCGGATGAGCGCGCCCAGGCGGGCCTCTTCCTGGCCATGCAGTATCCCGTGGAGGTTCCGGGCGTATCCGTCACGAACTTCCTTCGCACGGCCAAAACGGCGATCGACGGCGAAGCCCCGAAACTGCGCGAGTGGACAAAACGCGTGCGAGAGGCCACCGAGGCCCTCAGGGTTTCCCCGGACTTCGTCAAGCGCGATCTCAACGTCGGCTTCTCCGGCGGTGAGAAGAAACGCACCGAGGTCTTGCAGATGGAGCTGCTCGAACCGAAGGTCGCGATCCTTGATGAAACAGATTCGGGCCTTGATGTGGACGCCCTGCGGGTGGTTTCCGAAGGAGTCAACCGCGTCCATGAGCGCACGGGCAATTCGATTCTGCTCATCACTCACTATTCGCGGATTCTCCGCTACATCAAACCGGATTTCGTCCATGTTTTCGCCGCCGGCAAGATCGTGACGACCGGCGGCCCCGAGCTTGCCGACGAGCTCGAGACCAAGGGATACGACGAGTACGTCGAGGCCTGACGTGGCGAGTCCGGTTCCACAGGGGGATTTCCCGACCCTCGCGCGCGCCGCGCGCGGGGGCAATCGGCTCGTCTACCTCGATTCCGGGGCGACCTCGCTCAAGCCGAAGACAGTCCTTGACGTTGTTGAGGATATGTTGACCGTGAAAAACGGCGCGGTCAAACGTGGCTCACATCTTCTCGCGGAAGAGGCTAGCGCTGCCTTCGAGGAAGCGCGTGAGAAAGTCGCCCGCTTCGTCGGAGTGAAACCCGGTGAGATTGTGTGGACTTCAGGATCCACCCAATCGATCAATCTCATCGCCTACGCCATGTCGAACGTGTCGGCCGGGCGAGGGAACTCCGTTGGCTCGTCGGCGGTGCAAGAGCGCTTAAACCTGGGGTCCGGTGACAGCGTGGCAGTCACCCGGGCCGAACACCACGCCAATCTTGTTCCCTGGCAGGAACTGTGCAAACGCACGGGAGCCTCGCTCAGGTGGCTGGATTGCGACCCGGACGGGCGAATCGACGTCGAGACGCTTTCGGCGATCGATGGATCGACGAAGCTCGTGGCCTTCACTCACGTTTCGAATGTGACGGGGGCGATCTCGCCCGTGGCGGAGATCGTTGGTGCGGCACAAGGCGTCGGTGCTTTGACGGTCCTTGACGCCTGCCAGTCGGTTCCGCACATGCCGGTCGACCTTAAGGCTCTCGATGTCGATTTTGCTGCATTCTCGGGCCATAAGATGCTTGGACCTACGGGAGTGGGAGCTCTTTACGGGCGCCGCGAGCTCCTCGAGGCTATGCCTCCCTACCAGTTCGGCGGATCGATGATCGAAGTGGTTGAGATGGAGGAAACGACTTACGCCCAGCCCCCCGAGCGTTTCGAGGCCGGAACCCAGCCCGTGGCGGAAGCCGTCGGCATGGGTGCGGCAGCCGACTATCTGGGCGCCGCGGGAATGGATCGCATCGCCGCGCACGAGCGGGAATTGACCGAGCGGATGCTTGACGGCATAGCGGAAATCGAGGGTGTGCGGGTGCTTGGCCCACGCGAGGCCGTTGACCGCACGGGAGCGGTCTCCTTTTCCGTCGACGGTGTCCATCCCCACGACGTCGGTCAAGTTCTTGACGCCGACGGCGTGGCGGTGCGCACGGGACACCACTGTGCCCAGCCCATTCACCGGCACTTCGGCGTTTTCGCCTCTTCGCGGGCTTCCCTAGGACCGTACAACGACGAGGCCGACGTCGATGCCTTCCTGGAGGCTTTGAAGAAAGTCCGCCCATTCTTCGGCGTGGGCGAGAGATGAACGACTTTCGCGTGGAGGAAAGATGAACGACCTCGACCAGATGTATCAGCAGATCATCCTCGATGCCGCCCACGAGAGACGTGGCGAAGGAGAGCTTGATCCTTTCGACGGTGAGTCTTTTCAGGTCAATCCGACCTGCGGGGACCAGGTGAATCTCCGGGTGCGGATGTCCGACGACGGCGAACGCATTGCCGAGGTGGCGTGGACCGGGGAGGGATGCTCGATCTCCCGGGCCAGCATTGGCATCATGATCGACATGCTCGAAGGTGCTAGCGTCGAAGAGACGAAGGAAATGTACGAGCTATTCCGCACGCTCATGGATTCGCGCGGGGCGGGCCTGACGGAGGAAATCGAGGAGAGCTTGGGCGATGCCACGGCTTTTGTGGGTGTAGCGAAATTTCCCATGCGCATCAAATGTGCACTCCTGGGATGGATGGCCCTGAGAGACGCGATGGACAAAGCCATCGCGGCGAAAGGAGAGGAACATGGCTGACGAATTGGAAGTGGCGCCCGATTATGGGACGGCCGGCATCGATGCCCGTGATGAGACAGGAGCCTCCCTTCAGGAGGCGGCCGGCATCGGCGCCCCGAAGGTCGAAGACATCGAAGAAGCCCTCAAGGACGTGATTGATCCCGAGCTGGGAATCAACGTCGTAGATTTGGGTTTGGTCTACGGCATTTCGTTGGATGGGGACGAGGCCGTGATTGATATGACGTTGACGTCCCCGGCCTGCCCACTTACCGACGTCATCGAAGAGCAGACGACGAGAGCTTTGGAGGGAATGGTCGGATCGACGCGCATCAACTGGGTGTGGCTTCCGCCGTGGGGGCCGGAGTGTATAACGTCCGACGGACGGGAAATGCTTCAAGCCCTCGGATTCAACGTGTAAATGGCATTGCCGGCGGCTTGCGTGCGCGGCAAGCCGCCTTGCGTCACGGGGTTGCCACTGACCAGGTGTCGCAGCTTTCGAATTTGCCGCCCTCGTAGCCCTTCATGAGCCATTCGGTTCGCTTGGCCGACGAGCCGTGAGTGAAGGATTCCTGATTGGCTTCCATTCCGGCACTCTCGTATATGTGATCGTCGCCCACGGCTGCTGCTGCGTCGACGGATGTTTTCAACTGTTCTCGAGTGGGCGGCACAAGAAACTTCTGCCCTGATTCTGGGTCGACCGTCTTCGACGCGTTGTGCAGCCATACGCCGGCCAGGCAGTCGGCTTGAAGCTCGGAGCGCACCAGTGAGCCGTTCGGGCCGGTGTCTTTGTGGTTGATCTTGGCGAGGATTCCCGTCTGGTCTTGGATCGAATGCCCAAATTCGTGGGCCACAATGTACGCTTGGGCGAGGGTCGAGTTGGTCGCCCCGTATCGGGATTGGAGTTCCTTGAAGAAGCTGACGTCAAGGTAGACGGATTTGTCAGCGGGGCAGTAGAAAGGGCCGGTTTGCGAGCTGGCCGTGCCGCATGCGGTAGAAGTCGATCCCGAAAAGAGCACGAAGTCGGGCTTTTTGTACCTCACGCCCGTGGAGGAGGCAAGCGCCTCGCCCCAGTAAGCATCCAGGGATTCGGCGGTGGCGACCATCCAGCATTCCGTGTTCTTATTCGCATCGTCACCGGTTTTGCAAGTGTCGATGAGCGAGGTTTGATTGCCGGCGGGCTGGTGCCCCGTAGTGCCGAGATTCTGCGGAACCTGCCCCGTCAAAAAGTAGTAGACGATGGCGCCGATGATTCCGAGGCCTCCGAGGCCCGTCGCGGCGACGGCTCCGCGCCCGCGAACCTTGACGCGTGAAGCGTCCAGTTGAATGTTTTCGTTCATGGACATGCTGTGAGCATATCTGTTGCAGAGTCGGGTTGCGCAATGGCCGGGCGTGTTCTCGAGTAGGCTTATGGGGTGATCGACGCCAAAGACCTCACCATGCGCATCGGAACCCGCGAACTCATCGTCGACGCCGGATTCAGAGTAGACAAAGGAATGCGCGTGGGCCTCGTTGGGCGTAACGGGGCAGGAAAGACGACGCTCATACGGCTCATGGCCGGCGAGGGTGTGACGTCCGACGTCGTCGAAGCGACCGGAGCGCTCAATCGCAAGGGCACGATCGGATATCTTCCGCAGGACACGCAGGAGGGGGATCTCGATCAAGCGGCACGCGATCGGATCCTCTCGGTTCGCGGAATCGATGAGACGATCAAACGCATTCGCAAAGCCGAACGGGAGATGTCCGAATCCGAAGGTCCGCGCCAGATCAAGGCGATGGAGCGCTATGTTCGCCTCGACCAGGAATTCACGAATGCCGGGGGATGGGCTGCAAATGCGGAGGCGGCGCAAATGGCGGCCGCGTTGGGCTTGCCCGAAAGAGTCCTCGACCAGCCTTTGCGTACGCTTTCCGGCGGCCAGCGCCGAAGGGTCGAACTCGCCAGGATTCTGTTTTCCGGTGCGGATAATCTTCTGCTTGACGAGCCGACCAATCATCTCGACCACGATTCGGTTCTGTGGTTGCGTGATTATCTCCGATCGTTCAAGGGAGGATTCGTTGTCATTTCCCATGCGGTCGAACTTTTGGGCCAGAGGGTCAATGCCGTGTGGCATTTAGACGCCAATC
>CAUSGP010000087.1:0-8916 GCA_963531075.1 uncultured Actinomycetaceae bacterium
GTGCCCAAATCGTCTTCGGAAACTCCGGGTTCGCCGTGAATGCCCAGGCCGATTCCCATCTTTCCTTCGGGGACGGTGAAAAGCGGGCCCTCGGCTCCGGGAAGCGTGCAGCCGGAGAATGCGACGCCGAAGGAGCGCGTGGCGGCATTCGCCTTGGTGAAGATGTGTTTGACTTCCTCGAAATCTTTGCCCGCTTCGGCGGCGGCCCCCGTGATTTTGAAGATGGGGAAATCGCCGGCGATGCCGCGGCGCTTGTCGAGTTCGTCCTTGGCGCCTGAGGCGATGTCGTCGGTCACCACGAGGGTGTCGGCTGAGATTCCCTCGGAACGTAGGCGTTCGATTGCTTGGCCGAAGTGAAGGACATCGCCCGCGTAGTTCCCGAATCCCATGAGCACGCCGGCTCCGCGATCGGCCGCCTTGAGAACCGAGTAAGCCTGAGCTCCCGAAGGCGAAGAGAAAATATTGCCGCATACCGCGCCGTCGGCGATTCCCGTGCCGACCCAGCCGGCGAATGCGGGGTAGTGTCCCGAACCACCGCCGTAGACCACCGCCACCTTTCCTTGCGGAGTCGCGGTAGAGCGGACGACGCCGCCGTAGACCGGCTTGACGTAGCGCTTGTTGGCCAGAACGAATCCCCGCAGTGCCTCGGCGGGGAAATCCGCGGGTGCGTTTACTAGTCGCGTCATTGCGTGCCTTTCCTAGTCGCCGCCCAACGGTGGGCGACTGCGTGATGTACGTTGATCTTATTACCCCGTGACCCGTTACACAATTTTGCAAGAATGTTGCATTTCTGGAAAGTAAACGGCGAAAAAACGCGATTTTTCAATGTGCGGTTTTGCATCACCTGGCGAGCGGCTCGCGCGTAGGCTAGGAGCATGAGCATGAACGCCGCCGTTCTGCACGGCATCGACGACCTGTCCCTCACGCGTGTCCCCGTCCCTGAGCCCGGACTCGGTGAAGTTCTCCTCAAAGTTGAGGCGAATACGATCTGCGGTACCGACCTGCGAATCATCTCGGGTGCGAAAACGGCCGGGGTGCGTTCCGGAGTGATCCTAGGCCACGAGTTCGCCGGGAGAGTCGTGGCGGTTGGTGAAGGCGTCGAAGGGGTCGACGTCGGCGTGCAGGCGACATGCTCGATCGTTCTCTCCTGCGGCCGCTGCCTCCAATGCTTGGCCGGCCGCGAGCACCTATGCGAGAACCTGCGGCTCTTCGGATACGAGATCGACGGCGGGCTCGCCGAGTACCTACTCGTGCCGCGTGAGGCGATGGAGCGCGGCAACCTCGTGCTCGCCCCGCGCGAACTCGAAGCGACCACGCTTGCACTGGCCGAGCCCGTCAGCTGCTGCCTCAACGGGGCGCGGCAGTTCCGTGTGCAGCCGGGTGAGACCGTCGTCGTCCTGGGAACCGGGCCGATTGGTCTGCTTCACGTTGCGCTCGCCAAGCTTGCCGGGGCCACGCGGATTGTGGCCGTTGGGCGTCCGGGCCGCTTGGATCCCGCGCTCAACCTGGGTGCGACGCACGCCCTGGCTTCGCAGGGCGAGGAGCTCACCCGCGAAATTCTCGACGTGACCGGAGGCGGCGCCGATGTTGCCATCGTGGCCGTCGGCGACCCCGCGCTGGCCAACCAGGCGCTCGAAGTGGCGGCCATCGGCGGGCGGGTCAACTATTTCGCGGGTTTCCCCAAGGGATCGACGGCGGTGATGGAGCCGAATATCGTCCATTACCGCGAGCTGCAGGTGACGGGCGGCTCGAACGCGCGCAGGGCCGACGTCCGCCGAGCCGTGGAGCTGCTTTCCAGCGGTGCCCTCGACGTCGGTAGCCTCGTAACCCACCGGTTCCCGCTGAGCGAGCTCGACGCGGCGATCGCCGCCGTGCGCGAGCGCGCGGGTCTCAAAGTGGCGGTGGTGCCGGGCTGATCTCGGCACGCAGACCCCGGTGCGTGGGGATTGCGTTGCTGAGTTGGTGCGGCGTCTATGACTTGTGAGGCGGGCTCATGTACCTCTCCCCGCGATGGCGAAGGCTTTCGTAGGCTGTGTCGAATTAGGATCTTTGCAAGGTCGAGGGTCGTCTGGCTCTTTAGTTAAGGCAACCCGGCTTGAGTAAGAAATCCGGCTTTTCCAAGCTGTATATCGATATCTGCTTTATGAGAGGAATGACATGGCTGATTATGACTCTTTGGACACTCTTATCAAGGAAGCGAAAAAGTCAGCGATCGACGCATATATGAAGGGTCAAAATTTTATCATTCAAGGCGAACGCTACTTCAGGATGGAGCCGGCGGGACCGGAAGCGATTGTCACGAAACCCGATTCGGAGGGTCTTGGGGGCGGGACGGTAATCATGGGCGACATTTTCCCGAAAGAAGCGTTTGTCAGTCTATTCGATGACATCAGGTCGCGTATAGACAATGCCGTTGGCTCGTGGAAGGGGCTTCCGAAACCAAATGATCTAGACGAGGCTAAAGAAAAATGTCAGAAAGTCTATTCGGCGGTGGCATCCGAAGTGATAACCGGAGGCACTTCTTCGGAAGGCGAATCTGCCATTAACGGCAGTAGCGCCTCGTATCTGTTCCAGCGGGCCGATTTGCTGCTGGAGGAGATGTCGGGCAGCGCGATTACGGCATTTCAGGACAACTTCCTGTCGGAGGCCCAGAGGATACTGAATAACCAGTGTTTCCTCGCTCTTGACATTGAGGCTGGGCTTATTGCCGAGAAGGAAGCGATCACGGGAACTAGACAGGCCGTGGCCGACGCCGTTGAGCAAGCGCAGAAGTCCTTCGCTTTCATCGCATCCGGATCGGGAGGCGGCGGGGGTGTCGATTTGGTATTCGACGTGCTCTCGTCAGTATTGAAGATCGCCAAAACCGCGATGGGCCCGGATCCGGCGACTGCCAAGAAGCTGGATATCGGTTCGACCCTTGTGGGTAGTGCGGGCAGCATTGGGGACACTATGCGTACTTTTCATCCTGTTGGGGGTGATTACGCGTCGGTCATGACGCAGTTCGAAAATGCACTGAAGGTTCTTGGAGAGGATTTCAAGCGGTTGGAGACACTGGTTGATATGAATCTCAAGCTCGACGCGCGTACAACTCGAGATGAGAACAACCGGTCGGAATTCGATTTTAAGTATCGCGCGTTACATAGCCGGGATATAGATGATGTGGATAAGGGGCCCAACCCGCCTTCTAGGGAAGTGGAACTGCAGATTCCCGACACGAATCTCGCCTTGGAGATATCGGATGTCTACCTGCCCGAAGCAGCATCCTTTATCAGGGGAGCAGCCTCCGACGTCCGGGCGATTAACGTTCCGATCAATCGAGACGGCGACGTGGGACTTGGACCCAAGGGACCGTCGGAATCATTCTATGAATTCACGAATCTTCTTGCCAAGCTGTTGGTAGACATGGCGCAGGATATCGAAATGGGGGCTGTCAACTTTCGACAGGTGGTCCAGATGTATGAAGAAGCCGACGGTGTCAATGCGGAATTGCTGGATAAGATAGCGGATGCTTTGGATTCTATAACCGAATTTACGGATCCTATGCGCTGATGAATGAGTTTGGCGCAAAGGGGAGCCTTGAAAATCTGCGACGTGAGTGCCACACGAACAAACAACCTTATGACTAATGATTCGACATTTAGTGGATAGAGCTTAGAAAAGGAGAATTCAATGTCCGACGATCTGTTCGAAAAACTCGATGAAATCATCTGGAATTTGAGGAGGAGGGCCATTGACGCCTACATGAAGGAAAGGGATTTCAGAGCCAACGAAGTATTTGGAGTTTATGAATATACAGGGTTTTCCCCTCTCGCTTTCGAAAGTAAGATCTCCCTTCCCGGTAGCAATGGTCTGGATGGAGGGCGGCAGATAAATCCCGTATCGCTTGACACATTCGATTACCAAACGGCGTTCCAGAACGTCGTGCAAAGGGTGGATAATGCTATCTCGAAATGGTTTTCCCTTCCCGATCCCAAAGATCTCGATGCACCCATAGGCGTCTGCCGAGATCTATACGGTGCGTTGGCGAAAAAGGTGGTGCACGGTTCACCGGAGCCAGGGAAAAAGAAACCTGTCTCCGTAGGTCCCGTGGCCGAGGATCTCGATAAAGCCGTCAAGAGGTCGAAGTCTCTGTCGGGTAAGGCCATGATGAATTTCAGGAGGAATTTCCTCGATAAAATACAGCCCACGATGAACGCTCTGTGCGGGGTGGCTTGCGTTATCGAAGGCAATTTGGCGGCTGAAAAGGCAGCTCTTGGCGAAGTGCGCAAAGCGGTTCCCCAGGTGGCCATGCAGGCGGCAGGGGCTTTCGCTCACTACGCCGAAAGCCCGGGGGCAAGCGAGCGAATAGGCAGGCTCCTGATCGATATTGGCGCTGCTGCCTTAGGGGCTGCGGCGGTGGTCGCATCGGGAGGAGGCGCTTTGGTCGTCGGGGTTGGATTGGCCTCCCTCGGTGTGGATTTAGCGGGGAAGGTCGTTAAAACGACACGTGAAATCGTGGAGGACACGTCGAGTTACGAGTCGATAATGTCGAACTTTGAGAACGCTCTCAAGCTTATCAATGACGACTTCTCGAGAGTGGAACACGAAATCATACTCAATCTGGTCAACAACCATCGCCATATGGAAGAGAATCATCAATTCTTCGACCTTGAGCTCTACCCCCTTCACTATGAAGATGTGGATGAGCAGGATAGGGCCTCCGGGCAATCACGCCCTGCTAGCGAAACCGAATTGCGGATTCCCAATATGACCAAGGCCAATGAAATTGCAAAGAAGATACTTCCCGCGGTGTCTCGCAGCTTGGGGGAAGAAGCCTCGAAGCTCAATACTTTTTCTCTAGCCTTGAATCGCGACAGTAACGTCGGATACAGCTCCCAGGGGCCTTCCGATATTCTCTACGGTGTTAAGGACCTGCTCTTTAGATTGGTGAGAGAACTTGGAGAAGACGTGGACCTTGGCGCCCACAATCTGAAGCTCGTTATCGATGTCTTTCGAGATGTCGACGAGGCGACGGCGCAAGCGATGAACGCTCAAGTCTCTAACCTAGATAGTGTTGGAAAGACGACCGATCCGTGGGATGGCTGACTCATGCAGCCCGGCTCACTTTTGTGTGCCAGATTTGCCCTCGCGTGCCTGGCCTGCTTTCGCGCGCCAGGCCACTTTCGCGTATCAGGTTCTCTTCGCGTGCCAGGCTTACCGGAATCTCGGTAATGTCAGCTCGCCGGCTATGGGCCGGCCGATCCAAGATGCCAGCTCGGCGCCTCGTATTCCTTGGCAAAGAAGGAAGATGATCTTCGAGTACACGGCTTCGAGGGTCATATCGCACGAGCCCACGGCGCCGGCCCTGGCGATGGCGTCGCCGGCTTCGTAGTGACCGAGAAGAACCTGGCCTTGGTGGCATTGCGACGTGACGACGACGGGCACGCCGTCCCTGATCGTCTGCTCAATCACCGCGGCCAGCCCCGGTTCTGCAGCGGGCACGTTGCCCACGCCGTAGGCCCGCAACAGCACGGCTTCGGGGCGCGGCGTGAGCAGGGCTTCGAGCCGGGACGCCGAGATGCCCGGGGCGAGGTCAAGCACCACGACGTCGTGCCGCGCATAGGGCGCGGGATCCGTCCACTTCGAGGGGCTGTCGAGGTCGGCCTCGGCGGCGTCCGGCATAGGACGTCCGGCATAGGAGAGGGCGCCAGAGGGCGCCGGCTGCGCTGCGGAGTCGGGGCCGATCGTGGGGGAGACGACCTCGTCCGTCGCATACCACCGCCAGGGCGCCCCGGTGCGCGCCAGCGGAGGGACCGACGGCGAGGCGAAGCCTTCGAAGGCCCACGAGCTCGTTTTCGTCACGCGGTTTCCTGCCAGAAGGTGGTGGCCGAAGAAGAGGCTGACGCCCCGCGCGCGGCCCGATGCGGCCGCCCTCAGGGCGCCCGCGACATTGGCCGTCGCATCGGAGCCGACGTCGCCCAGGGGGTATTGCGAGCCTGTGAAGACGACGGGTTTGCCAAATCCGGCAAGCGCGTAGGAAAGAGCCGCGCTGGAGTAGCTCATGGTGTCCGTCCCGTGGAGCACCACGAAGGCCTCGGCCTGGTCGGAGTGGGCGTGCAGGTCGTCGATAATCGCCTGCCACGATTCGGGCGTGGCGTTTGAGGAATCGATGAGCGGATCCAGTTCGGTCAGGCTCACGTGGCCTTCGAGCTCGGTTCCTGCGACCAAGGCGTAAAGCCATTTCTTGAGGTCCGCGCCGGGAATGAGCCCGTTGGGCGAGTCCACCATGCCTATCGTTCCGCCGGTATAGGTCACGTGTATTCGCATGTCGTCCTTCCTGGATCGTGTCTGGGGATATTGAGCCGCGTTCCCGCGGTCGATATGCTGCCGTTGTGGCGGCTATACAGCTGTTGCAGGCTATACAGCTGTTGCGATAGGGCGGCTATTTTATCCGCCGGGCAGCCGGCCATTTGTGCCTGCGGCCGTCACGGACGAGGCTTGCGTTGCTTGAAGGGGGACTTTCCCGGCCCTTCTAGGCCGTGATGAGACGTTTCTAGGCCGTGATGAGACGTTCCTCGATCCGCGAAAGGACCTTGGGCTGATGACGGTAAGTTCTCCTCACCATCGAGAACGTGATCGAGAAGCGTGCCGTCGACTCGCTCGCGAACATAGAACCATCCGCCCACCATCATCGCCACGATGATGCCGAACAGCGCGAGGGTCCATCGCCCGTTGGTGCTCGTGAAGTTCGAGGCCACCACGACGATCGGCATCATCGTGATAAGCGCAGCGACGGCGAAAAAGAGCAGAGCCACGTAGTTCGTCACCGGCGCTCCCGGCATGCGATAGGCGGGGCGGGTCTCCTTTCCTGCGTTCACGCGCCTGAGGAAGACGAGATGGGTGATGAGGATGGAGGCCCATGTGCCGGCTATGCCGATGGCCGCGAGATTCATGACGACCTCGAAGGTTTGCTTTTCGAGGACAGCGTTGAGGAATACCCCGACCAATCCGAGAGCCGACGTGATGATGATGGCGCCGTAGGGCACGTTTTGATTATTCATGCGGGTGGCGAAGCGCGGGCCGGAACCGGCCATTGCGAGGGAGCGGAGCGTGCGGCCCGTGGCGTAGAGCCCGGCATTGAGAGAGGAGAGGGCGGCGGTGAGAACGACTACCTGGATGATGCCGCCGGCATTGGGGATGCCGATGCCTTTGAAGAATGTGACGAAGGGGGATTCATCCTCCCGGTAGGCCGTGTACGGCATGACGATCGCCATGAGCGCTACCGCACCCACGTAGAAAACGAAGATGCGGACGATCATGGAGTTGATGGCCTTCGGCAGGACCTTTTCAGCTTCCTTTGTTTCGCCTGCTGCGACCCCGACCATTTCGGTGCCGCCGAAGGCGAAGATAACGCCCAGCGTGAGCGCGAACACAGGGGCCAACCCCTTGGGGAAGAAACCTCCCGATTCGGAGATGTTGTGGAAGCCCGCGGTGTAAGTGCCGACGTCGTGCCCCACGACGATTGCCCATATGGCGACCACCATGAACCCCACGATCGTGGCCACTTTGATTGCGGCGAACCAGAACTCGGCCTCGCCGAACATCTTGACGCTCAGCATGTTGAGGATGCAGACGAGGCCCAGTGCGATGAGCGCGAGGAGCCACCGCGGGATTGCCTGGAATGCTCCCCAGTAATGCATGTAGAAAGCGACGGCGGTGATGTCGGCCATGACCGTCACGGCCCAGTCGAGGAAGAACATCCACCCCGCGATGTAGGCGCCCTTTTCGCCGGTGAATTCGCGGGCGTAGGAGACGAAGGCGCCCGAAGAAGGGCGGCGAATCGCCAATTCGCCGAGGGCGCGAACCATGAGGAAGGCGAAGATGCCGCAGATCCCGTAGGAGAGGACGAGCCCGGGGCCACCCTGGGCGAGTCGGCCGCTGGCGCCGAGGAACAGGCCGGTGCCGATGGAACCGCCGATCGCGATCATCTGAATGTGCCTGGGTTTGAGTTCTTTGCTGTATCCGGCGTCGCCTTTGTCTTGCTTCGCGGTGGTCGATGTTGGGAAATGCGCGTCCTTCATCGTTCCTCCTGTCGTGGGTGTGCACGCTGTCATTCGCCGTAATATCGGCTTCGTGCTTCGTCATGAATGTCACGCCTTGCCGTAGGCCTACGTTAAGCCATCGGCCCACGATCCAAGTAATCGCCGCGCTTCGACGTGAGTTTGGGAGGCCGAGGCGGCGCTGATGTCCATGGGACGAACGGTCTGGCGGCTTGCGACTCGGCATGGGAAAATTACCGCATGACTTATACCCTGGTGTTGCTCCGCCACGGCGAGAGCGAATGGAACGCAAAGAACCTTTTCACCGGCTGGGTCGACGTGCCCTTGTCGGAGAAGGGGCGCACAGAGGCCGTCCGCGGTGGCGAATTTCTCAAAGAAGCGGGAGTGCTTCCAGAGAAGCTGTTCACATCCATGCTTCGCCGCGCCATCATGACGGCCAATCTCGCCCTCGATGCCGCGGATCGCCACTGGATCCCGGTGGAGCGTCACTGGCGCCTCAATGAGCGTCACTACGGCGCTCTTCAGGGCAAGAACAAGAAGGAGATCCGCGACGAGTACGGCGAGGATCAGTTTATGCAGTGGCGCCGCTCCTACGACGTTCCGCCGCCGCCGATTGAGGCGGGCTCCGAGTTCTCTCAGGATGCCGATCCGCGCTATGCCGGTGAGCCGATTCCGGCCACCGAATGCCTCAAGGACGTTCTTGAGCGTCTTTTGCCGTACTGGGAGTCCACGATCGTTCCGGAGATCAAGACCGGAAAGACGGTCATGATCGCTGCTCACGGAAACTCGCTGCGAGCCATCGTCAAGCACCTTGATGACATTTCCGACGAGGAGATCGCGGGCGTCAACATTCCAACGGGCATTCCGCTGGTCTACG
>CAUSGP010000088.1:0-8782 GCA_963531075.1 uncultured Actinomycetaceae bacterium
GCGGCCAAATCCCCCGGATTTTGGATGGCCGGGCCGGACGTCAGGCGCAGCGAGCCGTTGACTTCCGCGGCAATGATCATCGATAGCGTGGTTTTGCCGAGTCCCGGCGGGCCGGACAACAGTACATGGTCGGGGGTCTTCCCGCGGGCAACAGCCGCTTCAAGAACGAGCGAAAGCTGGCTGCGCACGGTTTCCTGACCCACGAATTCGCTCAGCTGACGGGGACGCAATGCCGCTTCGGCGGCCCGTTCAGATTCGGAGGCTCCGGGAGAGACGATGTCTTTCGAATCTGAACGATCGTCATGTGCTTGCGCGCCGTTTGAATCAATCATCGGCTATCTCCCTGCCCCGAGAATCTTCAGGCTGGCGCGCAACAGTTCGGGAACTTCGGCGTCCGGCATGTTCCCCTCCGTCTGAGAAACTGCCCTTTCAGCGTCGTTCTCAGAAAATCCGAGCCCAACGAGCGCGGTGACGACATCCCCGGAGCGCGCGGGGGCGGCGGCCTGGGTCTCGTCATTTTCGCCGCGTTGGGGCCCGAGTTTCGCGCCGATTTCCAAGACGAGACGTTGCGCTCCCTTCTTGCCAACGCCGGGAACTCTGGTCAGAGCGGCAATATCGGCGCTGGCAACGGCGCGGCGCAGCGCATCCGGCGTGAGAGTGGCAAGAATCGTGAGCGCGAGTTTTGGCCCGACACCCGAAACAGTTTGAAGGACGCCGAAGACTTCCCGCTCATCCGCGTCGGAAAAACCGAAAAGCGTCATCGAATCCTCGCGAACCACCAGCGACGTGTGGACGAAAACTTCGTGCCCCACCCGCAAACCGGCAAGAGTGGTGGGCGTGGCCTGAATCGAATAGCCAATGCCCGCAACCTCAATGACCGCAGACGTCGGATCAATGCTGAGAACGTTCCCGCGCAGTGCGGCTATCATCGCCCCTCCTCGAACTTTTGTTTGCCAAGATAAGACTACACGTCATCCTTGACCCGTGGAGCGACCGCTCCGTGCCGACGCGACATTCGCTCAGCTCCGGCCCATAGCCTCTGGGCGGGAGTGAGATCGCGGCCCGTCGCGCGCGGCAGGGTTCCCGCACCTCCGTGCTGGGCCCCGTCCGGTTCGGCGTCGGCCAATGCTCCCCCGCGCCACGAGTGGGCGATCGCGATGGCGACGGCGTCGGCGGCGTCGGCTGGACGCGGAAGGCTGGAAAGTCCAAGAATCCGTTGAACCATGATTTGGACCTGCCGTTTGTCGGCTCGCCCGTTGCCGGTTACAGCGGCTTTGACCTCGGAAGGGGTGTGCAGAGCCAGCCGCACTCCGGCTTTGGCGGCCGCGAGCATGACGATTCCCGCCACCTGCGCCGTTCCGGTGACGGAGCGCACGTTCGATTGGGCGAAAACCCTCTCAACCGCAATGACATCGGGTTTGAAGGCATTCATCGCCTCCTGGAGCCCGTCGGCGATGATGAGAAGACGCTTGTGCGGAGCAAGCTCGGCCGGGGAACGCACCACCCGCATGTCGACCAGACTCACCCGCCTGGCTCCACCGGCATCGACTGTTCCTATTCCACATCGAGTCAGCCCCGGATCGACGCCGAGAACCCGCACGTCAGCTCTCTGCCTCCAATTCGGCCATGACCGCCTCAGGGATGTCGAGATTGGAATAAACGTTCTGGACGTCGTCGCAATCTTCGAGGGCGTCAATGACCTTGAGGACTTTTCGAGCCCCCTCGGCATCGACCTCGACCTTCATCGACGGGACAAATTGGACCTCGGCCGAGTTATATTCGATTCCCGCCTCTTGCAGGGCCGAGCGCACGGCGACGACGTCATTGGGTTCCGAATAGACGGAGAAAGCCTCTCCTTCATCCTCAACTTCCTCGGCCCCCGCGTCGAGGACGGCCATAAGCACATCGTCTTCGCTCAATCCTTCGGAAGGCACTTCGACGACGCCTTTTCGGGCGAACATATAGGCCACCGACCCAGGATCCGCGAGCTGGCCGCCGTTGCGAGTCAAAGCAACGCGCACCTCGGACGCGGCGCGATTGCGGTTGTCCGTCAGACATTCAATGAGGACGGCTACGCCTCCCGAGGCGTAGCCCTCGTAGGTAATCGACTCGTAGTTGACTGCGTCCGCGCCGTCGCCAGATCCACGCTTGACCGCGCGATCGATATTGTCCGCCGGGACCGAATTGCGCTTCGCCTTCTGGATCGCATCGAAGAGAGTGGGGTTGCCCGCGGGGTCGCCTCCGCCCGTGCGAGCGGCGACTTCGATGTTTTTGATCAAGCGAGCGAAGAGCTTGCCGCGCTTGGCGTCGTTGGCCGCCTTCTTGTGCTTGGTCGTGGCCCACTTCGAGTGTCCTGACACTGACTTCTCCTCGGATCGTAGTTTTCCACACGGCATTCTACCGGCTTCCGAGATTCGGCGCTCGGGCGAAACGGCCGCTTCACTTTCGACGCCGGTGCGCTCCGTCACGGGAAGGAGGAGCATCCGAGTGGGAGGACACGGCTTGAGAAGGCTTTCCCCGCATATGCCTTTTCTTAACGCCTTCTTAACGCCCCTTAAGACGGCCTTCCCCCGCCGCGGTAGTGCCCGCTGCCCCTTTGCGGAGGAGGAGCCGACGGCGGATAGTCAGATCCCGATTGCTGCGAGGGCGAACGGTAGCCGCCCCGACCTTCCCGCCCTTGATTCTGCAAACCTTGCGGCCGCGGGTTCTGCGGATTGCCCTGCTGCTGGCTCTGCGACGGCGGCCCCTGACGAAGAGGTTGAACTCCGTGCGGCGCCGCGGGAGGAACCTGCTGAGACGGAACGGCACGACGTCGCGGGGAGGGCTCGGGCCTGGGAACGAGCTGGGGCGAGGGAACTTGCTGGCCTTGCGGCTGCGCCTGCCTGTGGGGTTGGTGCATCGGCCGCTGGGGCTGGCCCCCGGGAGAGGCCTGCGGGTGAGCCGGCGTGGCACGGGTGGGTACGGAGACCGCGGCTACGGAATTGGGACTTGACGTAGGCTGATTTGGCTGCGTCGACGTCGACGGAAGGAAGACGCCACGCAGCTTGAGAATGAAGGTCATGCGTTCGCGCTCGCGCCGGATCACCGAAAGGTCGGGTGATTTCTCGTTGTCCGCGAGGAGAGCACGGAAGAAGCCCGCCTGAAGGAGTTACGCCTGGTAGCGCTTCATCGCTTTGCGTCCGTCTTGGGCGACTCCCCCGCTGGCGGCCAGGCGTTCACCGGCCCATGCGACAGCCCGAGATCTCAGATTCGACCTCATGAGCATGGTCTCGTCTTCCTTGCCGATGAATCCATCGGCCACCAGCAGGCGTATTCCCCTTTTAACGGTAGTTCGTTGAAGATTCTTGACCACCGATATCATTGCGACGGCGGCGACATAGACGGGAATCTGGATGAGGATCCTGGTCGATGTGTCTTTGGCCACGCCTATGATCGCGGAAAAATTATGGCTGGCGTGCAATCCCGCCGCTATAGTGTAGCCCGCCATGCCCAGCGGAAGGACGAAGAGGGCCGAAAGCCTTTGCGTGGCAGCCAATCCTATGAGCAAGCCCGTTATGGCCGTGCATATCGGATGAACAAACGGGGTGGCTATGGCCCTGGCGACGATCGACTGATCAAGAGGGCTCTCGGTCACGTACTTTCCGAGCTGCTTCTCGATGCTCGTATACGAATCGGCCTGCGCAAAATAAAGGATGTTCTCGGTGAAGGCAAAGCCCGCGCCAATGAGGATGCCGTAGATCATTCCGTCGATCGGGCCGTTGATGTACTTCTTGAGGAAGATAAACATGAGGAGGATGCCGAGGCCTTTCACTCCCTCCTCGACCACCCCTGCGCCGACGGCCTGGCTGAGGATCTTATAGGTCATTGACGCCGCACCGCTTGCGGCGAGGGAAGCATCCCTCGGACTGCCGGCGCCGCTCACATCGAATCCTCCGTGTTGGAGCGTGTCTTTGACCCAATCGCGAACGAATTTGCTCCACCATTCGTTTCCTTTGAAAGCGCCGTAAACGGAGACCCCGGCCCCCCATCCGAGGGACAGAACATAGAAGAGGATGGGCTCCGGTTCCCAGCGATCGATCCAGCGAACCAGGGCGATGATGACCACGAGAGGTATGAGAGCGAGGATCGCGACCTTGAAAATGTTCGTCGTATTCTCGAAGGGCCTGCGCGCCTGCTCGCCGTATCTGTGATAGGCGTCTTCAATCGATTCGTCGATGATCTCCAGCGAAACGATGATCGCCACGACGGCAAGCACGATGATGCATATTGCGAAGATGAGCGACGCGGGCGTCCACCTGCCCGGAAGGGTCAGCCGACGTGGAGCAAGCTTAACCTGCCCGTACCCCTGAGGATAGACGGGAGGACGCATGTTTCCGGCTGCGGCTTGCGGATAGAGCTGCGCCGGGATTCGTCCGCCGGGGGAATATTGCTGGTTCTGAGCCACGTCTATTCCTTTCGAAGTCTCACCGTGCATCCTATCTGGGCGAGCCTGCCGACGCGACTCTTAGAAAATATCTTTTAGGCGGTCTCCCTTAGGTTTAACCCTAGTGTGACGATCCTATTCACTCCGACGTGCCCATCTCATCCACCGGCGTCGTCCACCGATCCTTCAACAACGGATCTGCAAACCCCGTCCCACCGCGGCCACCAGGTTTCCAACAAATCAGGAAAAGCCGCGGGGTAGAATGTTTCCCCTTCAGCCTGGGCCGCCCGGATCTCCTTTAAACTCCACCACCTGAACTCGTCGAGCGTTTCTTGTTCCAGCGCGGTCAGATCATATCCGGGACGAACCGAATTCACTTCCTCCCAGCTCGCATACAGAAGAAAGAACTGCTCGTTCTGCAACACGGTTCTAGCAGCGAAATAGAATTTCTCCTCACGCAACAGAACGGGTCCCGTGAGCCTCGAGGGAGCTACCTGCAATCCCGTTTCCTCGTGCAATTCGCGAACCGCGCCTTCACGCGGCCGGTCGTCGCCCAAGCCGCCTCCGACGGTGAACCACCAGGAGTCCTCGGAATCGTCGATGTCGTGGCCGTGGACGAGGAGCACACGGCCTTCGGGATCGATGAGGACGACGCGCGCCGCTTTCCTGGAGCACAGGCCATCGGCGTCGGGCGTCCAATCGTCGCCGAAGTCACCATTCGCCTTCTCAACCGCCTGCATGCGCCTCTTCCTCTTCGACCGGCGTCGTGAAGACTCTGCGCAATTCGGTAATGTAGGCTAAGCGCTCCGCCTCCTTGCGTCGAACCGACTCCGTGTGGGCGGTGCGACGCTGGACGTTGATACTCCTTGTGTAGCCGAGCTGGATGAGTTCGTTTTGGAATGAACGCATCGCTTTGCGCCCCGAATCTACGGTCCGGCCCAATTCGGCCGCGGATGCCCCGGCCCACAGCCGAGCCTTCCGCCGGTTGACCAAACTCATGACCATTCGTATCTCGTTGGGGCTCAACCAGCCGGCCTGGGAATACTCGACCAACCCCCTGTGGACGTCGCGCCGCTGCATTCCCCCGACGAAATAGATAAGCACGGCCGCCCCGATGTATACGGGAAGTTGAAGCATCAGGCGCGTTGCCGGCTCGTCGGCGAATCGCTTGATGGAGGAATAGTTGTGAAGTCCGTGGAGCAGGGCCGCCAGAGCGTAGCCGACGACGGCAATCGGCAAGATCGCGACGTAAGGCTTGCGCGAAGTGGTCGCCAGCCCGACGAAGAGACCCGTAATCGCCGTCGCTAGGGGATGGACGAGTGGAGTCAGAATGGCACGGGCGAAAAAGAGCGAGCCTACCGTCCAGGTTTCCATTCCCGAGAGGTCCACCCACCCACCGACCGTTTCGGCAACCGAAGCTCGCGCGAAATAGAAGATGTTCTCGGTGAAGGCGAAACCCATGCCAACAAGAAGACCGTAGACGAGGCCGTCCATCGGCCCGTTGATATATTTGTTGAGGGCGAAGAAGAAGACGAGCAGACCGAGGCCTTTCGCCCCTTCCTCAATGACGGCAGCGCCAACCGCCTTGGTCATGACGTCGTACTGGGCGGTGCTCTCGCTCATCGCAAGGGCATGGCGCGACCACCACCCGTTGCCGTTGAAGGATAGAAGGACGGAAACGCCGGCCCCCCACCCAATGGCGATGACGTACATGACGATGGGTTCGGGCTCCCAGCGATCGATAAACCACACCGCTGCGCCGATGACGACGGCCGGAACGAGGGCCAGGCATATAACGAAAAAGTACGGGACGTTGTCATCGTATTTGTGGCCAGAGCTTCGGGAGGCGGAGTCCAAAAGGGCATGCGTCTGGTCTTTGATCAAGCCGAAGGCGAGCGTCAACGCTACGACGGTCAAGCCCACGAGAACAACACATGCCACAAGCGTCTGCCACGACCAATTCGGTGATCGTCGCCAGCGGGGCGCTTGCTCAATTTGGCCACTGGCAACGGGAACCTGCCGAACGTCGCGGGCGGGGGCAGAGGTCGCGGCCTGTGCGGACGCGCTTGGCCCGGCCGCACCGCCGGATTCAGGCGATTCGGAGGCTGGAGGATCCTGTGGTTCGAACTGGTCTGTCACTCAATCCCTCATTCGTCGTCGATGTCAACGGTGGCGGGCACGGGCGCGCGGCCCGCAAGAAAGAAAAGCCGCACATAGAACGAGCGGCGAACTCGACGTATTTGGTCGACGTGTGAGTTGTGGAATGTCCGGGTCAGGCGCACGTCCAGCCGGGCCCGGGACAGTTTGTCGAGAAGCGAAGAAGCTTCGGCAGAAACATCATCTTCCTCGAGCTCATCGACAGTCAGTCTAAGAGTTCGCGACATCGAAGATTCGATCGTTCGCCTGTCGGAAGCGGCTCCCCGGGCGACGTCTATCGGCAGACCATCGAGCCCGTCGTCCACGATCGGATTAATGCCTTCGCGTAAGCAAGCGTCGGCGGCGTCGGTCAGAAGAATCGACGCCGCCACGTCCAAGCCGCCTTCGGCCGCAAATTCTCGCGCGTACTCCGCCCGTGCGTGGAGCGCAAGTTCGAGGGCCCTGCGGGATTTGACAACTGTTTGGTGCAACCGGTCAAGGCGGCGCGCCGCCAGCGTGAGATAGAGGGCTAGCGCCGCGACAAGGGCGCACGCGACGACCAAATAGGACACGTGTTTCATTCATCGACCTCCATTCCCGCCGTGCGAATGGCTGTCTCATAGACCGCGTAGATCTGGGAGGCGACGGTGTGCCAGTCGTATCTTCCGGCCTCCTGTTGAGCGGCGGCCGTGACCGTTCTGCGCCTGGCCGGGTCGGCGACGGCATCGACGACGGTGCGGGCCAAACCCTCAGAATCCTCATTGGCGAACTGGGCGCCAAAAGCGCCATTGCCGAGCACGGCCCGAAAGGCGGGGATATCCGATGCAACGACGAAGCTTCCGGCGCTCATCGCTTCGACGAGGATGATCCCGAAGGATTCTCCGCCGGTATTCGGGGCGAGATAAACGTCGACCGACGAAAGGAGAGCCGCCTTGTCGGCATCCGAAACTCCCCCGAGGAATTCGACGGCTTCAGCATCGGCGCCGAAGAGTGACCGCGCCTCGTCAATATCCCCGCGGCCCGCGACGAAAAGGCGGACGCCTGGCAGTGCAGCGCGAATGGAAGGAAATGCCCGCGCGACAACGGGAAGGCCCTTGCGGGGTTCGTCTATTCTGCCCAGGAATCCGAGAGTCGGACGGTCGGCAGTTCCCGCGAAACGTTCATCAATCGGGGCTTCAACGAATTGATGCGTGTAAACGCCGTTCGGTATGACGAAGGCATCGCCGCCCAAGTATTGCACGGCGGTACGTCGGGCCTCTTGGGAAACGGCGATTCTTGCTTGGATCTTTTCCAGGACCGGCCGCAGGACCGGGGTGAAGACCTCGAAGGCCCTCGAACGGTCCATGGCCGTGTGGAAGGTCGAAACCACGGGGCATTCGGCATTCATGAGCGCGAGCATCGACACCGAGGGCACAAAAGGTTCGTGGACATGAACGACGTCGAATTGTCCGTTTCTCAACCAGGCGCGGACCTCGCGGTTGACGCGGGGACCGAAGGCGAGCCTGGCGATGGAGCCGTTGTACGGGATCGCAATGGCCGACCCGGTTGGCGTGAGGTAGGAGGGAAGCGGGGACTTCGCCTCCGAGGGAGCTACCACTCCCACCTCATTTCCACGGCGAAGGAGCTCTTCGGCAAGATCGCGAATGTGAACGCCCACGCCTCCCGGAACGTCCCACGAATACGGGCATGCGATTCCGATTCTCACTGCCGTACCTCCGGAATCGACGTGGCTTCTTCGGATTCCTCGACGTTCTGTTCCCTGACGGCCTGTTCGGCCCGGCGCCTCGCACGCGCCAGGCGTTCGGGATCGAGATCCGATGTAAAGACCTTCTGCAGCATGTGCCAGTCTTCCAGGTGGTCACGCACCCACGGCTCAAACTGGGCTATCCATTCCTGGCTCATTCTCGCGATGTCAGCGGCGCGCTCCTCGGCCGGCGACGAAGCATCCGTACGCGCGCGAATGGGTTCGCCGACAACCAGACACATGCCCCATCCTGTTCCGGAACGCCGCTTGCGATCTCCCGAAATCCTTTCGTAGAAGGAGAAAACCGGATAGAGGAGCGCCCCGGTCCTCTGGGCGAGCAACGCCGGACCCGCCGCCACGAGCATCGTATGGCCGAAGAAATCCACTTCGATGCCGCTGGCCGTCAGGTCGCGGTCAGCCAGAATGGGAGCGAGGCAGGGGCCTTCGCGCATAGCTTCTTCGATTCGGCGTATCGCACC
>CAUSGP010000089.1:0-8712 GCA_963531075.1 uncultured Actinomycetaceae bacterium
CTGTTGATATCCCACTGGCCAAGGTAAGTTACAAGGTCAAGCCCAAAGACAATGCTGAACAGACCCGCGCAGCCCGCGATCAGACCGAAAAGATCGTCGGTGATGGATACACCAGAATCGTTCTTGTGCTTGGGCGGGAGAGTCGAACGGCAAGTGACCAGCGCGAAGGCGGCGATGAAGATGTTGATAAACATGGCCCAACGCCAATTGAGGAAATCCGTCAGTGCCCCTCCCAGAAGGAGGCCGACGGCGGCCCCGATTCCGCCGGTCGCACCCGTGACCGCAAAGGCGCTCGCGCGTTCCTTAGGGTTGACGAAGGCGTTGTTGATGAAAGCAAGGATTGTAGGGGCGAGAAGGGCGCCGAAGACTCCCTGGGCCGCCCTGGCTCCGGCCAGTACCGCGAAGGAGGGAGCCAAGCCCCCGACGAGACTCGCCACGGAGAATCCTACGAGGCCGATCGGATAGGCCCGCCGAATCCCGATGATTCCAACAAGGCGCCCGCCGAAAAGCACGAGCCCCCCGAAAGCCAGCGTGTAGGCCGTGACGATCCATGGACGCTGGGCGGCGGTCATGCCGAGGTTCTCCTGCATTTTTGGCAGAGCCACGGCAATGATCGTCATGTCGAGCACGATCATCAATTGGGTGGTGATGATGCTTGCGAGGATTGCGGCTTTGTTCCGCGTTATCCCGCCGTTTGAGATTGACGGTTCTGAGGTTGATCCGCCGTGGGAGACTGACGGTTCTGAGACAGAAGTTGACATAAGAACGCTTTCAAATCGAAACGATCGTTTTATTTTCATGAGCTTACGCCGATGTTGGGCCTTTAGCAACAACGATCGTTTCGATTTGTCGCGTGGGGTAATCTTGGTGCATGCCGAAAGTCAGTGCGGAACATCAAAAACGCCAGCGCGAACGCATCGTTGCGGCCGCCGAGGCGTGTTTCGCGAACAACGGCTTTCATGCGACGTCCGTGGACGACGTCGTCCATGCTGCGGGGATGTCCACCAGCACCGTCTACAATTATTTCCCCGGCGGTAAGAACGAGCTCATCGTGACGGTGTGTAAAGAGCGGACCGATGCCGTCTTCGAACGGGTCGCAGTTTTTGCCGAACAGGAGAATCCTCCTTCGCTCAGGCGTGTCTACGCGGAGGTCGCCCTGGCTTTCCAAGAGCACATGGAGAAGGTCCAGGAGGAAATGGCGGGTGATGGTGATCTCACCACGATCGACGGCGACCGGCCTGTGCGCGAAAGGGGCGGTCGAGTCCGGAGTGAGCGGGCTGCAGCGGCACGCATCGGCGATTTCGCCCGGATGGACGAGCTTGAGCCGCCGGAGTGGGTCGTGCGTTCGGTACGCCTGGCCGTTAACGCCTGGACGGAAACCATCCGAAACGATGAATTGCGCGAGGATA
This sequence comes from uncultured Actinomycetaceae bacterium, assembly GCA_963531075.1. GTDB lineage: Bacteria > Actinomycetota > Actinomycetes > Actinomycetales > Actinomycetaceae > Peptidiphaga. The sequence continues at coordinate 1,410 of CAUSGP010000089.1, forward strand.
TGCAGCGCAGGCATTCGGAGTTCAGCATCGCCCTCGTCAAACTGGTCGACCGCTGGAAAGAGACGGGCGTTGTCGACCCGGCGCTGCCGACAGGCGACGTCGTTCGCATCATCATGGACAGCTACTTCGGTGCGATTGTCGATTACATCATTACCGGCGCTTCCAGATACGAACGTTCGATCGCTGCTTTGGAGCGGATCCTCTCCCCTCGAGCTGGATGACTCATTTTTTGATTTTCCGTCTGTTTCCGTATTTTCTATTATCGCGCCGTAGCTCATGGGGTGTGTGCCTTGCTCGAGGTTGTTTCGCACCCGTAATCTGAGAGAGTGCCGGAACGAATAGACGTGTTGATGGTTGAAGACGAAACAGCACTTGCGGCCTCGACGGTTGAGTATCTCAATCTGTCGCAGATCGCCGCTCGAGCCGTCGGCAGCGCTGAAGAGGCTTTCACCGCCGTTGCGGCATTCGACCCGCGTCTCATTCTTTTGGACGTCAACCTTCCCGGTGCAAGCGGTTTCGATTTCTGCCGCAGGATTCGCGCCGACAGAGACATCCCCATCGTTTTCCTGTCCGCGCGAGCCAGCGAAGACGATCAGATCCTTGCCTTGACTCTGGGCGGCGATGATTACATCACCAAACCATATTCGCTCGCGCTATTGGTGGCGAAGATCCGGCGGGCCCTTGCGCGGGCGTCGTCCGGCGCCGAACAGGAGCGCAATGCGGCGGTCTACGACGACGGCTGGCTTAGCGTCGATCCTCGAACCTCACGCGTACTTGTGAATGGAGAAGACGTGCCGCTGGCCGCCATGGAGTTCGCGCTCTTGGCCTACCTTGTGGCCAACAGGGGCAGGATCGTCGGCAAACGCGAGCTGCTGAGCGAAGTGTGGGGCGGGGCCGCGATCGGCGATGGAACTCTGGCCGTTCACGTACGGCGCCTGCGCAGGCGAATTGAATACGATCCGGATAATCCATCGTATATCTGCACCGTGTGGGGCAGAGGGTACCGTTTTCGCGAGGGCGGAACGCTTCTGGCGTCGGAAACCGGGCACGAAAAGGCCGTTTCCCGGGATAAAGCTCGAAGAAAGGGCGCGTCATGAAACGCACCATTGCGGGCATAATTCTCGCCGTCACGGCCGCGCTGGCGATTCTCATGACCACAAAGTCGCCGAAAGAGTTCAAGCCCGACGTTGTTGCGGCGAACGACCTGGTCGAATCCGTGCTGAAGTCCTGGCCGGATGTCCATGCCGGCGACGAGAAAGGCGGTCGGCATTTCTCGCGAGTCACGGTGGTCAAGCCCGATGGCTCGGTGCTCTACTCGCGCGGACGAGTCATCAAGAGCGACCGCGAGGCCATGCGAATCGGCGGTGCGACATTCGACCTGTCTTCCGGCGGGCGGCACTTGGGGCGCCTGCGCATATACGACGGTTGGCTGGAAAAGGAGGAAGCAGCTCGCCAAACCATGCTTCGAGCGGCCGGTGGAACCGCCGTCGTTGTTGCGGGGCTGTGCATCATTGCCGTTGTCGGATATAGGCGTCGAGTTCTTCGCCCTTTCAAACAACTGAGCTTTTTCGCGAGGGAAATCGCCGGGGGAAACCTCGACGTTCCCCTGCGCATGGACCGGAGCAACCTCTTCGGCCCGTTCACCGAAGCATTCGACATTATGCGCGACGAGCTAGGTAGAGCTCGGCGAGCCGAGGCCGCTGCAAAGGAATCGAGAAAGCAGCTTTTGACAGAGCTCGGCCACGATATTCGCACGCCGATCGCATCGATAGCCGCCACCGCGGAGCTCTTGGAAGTAACCGAGTCCGATGGCTCCAGGCGTGCCAAAATCGGGGTCATCCGAAATAAGGCCGGGCAAATCGAGGAGCTCATGGCCGATATTTCACGGGCCAACAGTGAGGAAATCGCGGCGCTGCGAGTCGAGCCCGTCCCCGTCTACAGCGAGGAAATCATCAAATGGATCAAGGCTGCCGACACCGATGAGGCGATAGGCGATTTCATCCTGCCGCGTTGCCTCGTTTCGGTCGATCGACTTCGCCTGCGGCAGATCTTCGACAACGTGATCGCCAATTCGCGCAAATACGCGAAGACGCCGATCGAGGTGACATCGAAAGTCGACGAGCACTTCCTCACCATTGCCATTCGAGACCGTGGCCCCGGCGTGAGTGAGCGCGAGATTGATACCGTCATGGGTAAGGGCATACGCGGCTCGAATGCTGAGGGCATGCCCGGTGAAGGTTTAGGCCTGTACACGTCAAGTTATCTCATGGAGCGCATGGGCGGTATCCTTTCCTGTCGCCTTGCCGATCCCGGCTTCGTCGTGTCCCTTGAGATCCCGTTGGCCAGGTAAAAGTGGGCAGGAAGCGGTGCCCGCGAAGTCAGGTTGAGGTTTGACCGGAAAAGTCGAGGTTTGACCGGAGAAGCTGAAGTTTGACCGGAGAAGCTGAAGTTTGACCGGAGAAGTTGGGGCTCGCCCCTTAGGTCCTACTGGGAAGTTATCCCGACGGGTTTAGCTGCACAGCCTATCCGCAGCCTGTAACCGTTCGGACCCTGCCTGTGGTGTTCGATTAAGAAGTGCGCTCACAGAATTAAGAATCCATTAATAATCGCGAAAAGACTCCTTAATCGATTTATGGATAACGTGGAGTCATGAAGGCGACACAAAAAAGCGAAGGGGAACCCAAAAGCGAAGAGCCCGAGACGCCGGCATCATCTAAAGCTCCGACAAACGCACGCGATGCGGTGGCTGCTCGGATGCTCTCGAAAACCTTCTCTCACAAGGGCATCCAACAGCACGTGCTGAAGAATCTCGACGTCGTAATCCGCCGCGGTGACTTCACGGTGATCATGGGCCCCTCGGGCGCGGGAAAGTCCACCTTGCTTTACGCGCTGTCGGGCATGGACAAGCCCTCCTTGGGCAGCGTGATGTTCGACGGCGCAGACCTTGCTCAACTCGACCAGGACAAGCTTGCCGTCTTTCGTCGGAATCATTGCGGCTTTGTCTTCCAGCAGATCAATCTTCTCGACTCGATGTCGCTCATGGACAATGTCATGGCGCCGGGCCTGCTCATTGGCAAGCGCAAAATGGTGGCCGCCCGCGCCAATACACTCTTCGACCTCGTCGGTATTGACAACGCGACAAGAAAAAAATTCCCGGGAATGATCTCCGGCGGCGAGGCCCAGCGTGCCGCGATCGTTCGCGCGCTCATCAACGAACCCGAGGTCCTTTTCGCGGACGAACCCACGGGCCAGCTCAATTCCGAGAACTCGCAGCTCATCCTCGATCTGCTCAGCCGCTTCAATCGCGCCGGTCAAACTGTGGTCATGGTGACCCACGATCTCACATCGGCATTGCGAGGCAACCGCATCCTCTACCTGCGTGACGGGACGGTTCAGGGCGAATTGAAGCTGGACCTCTTCGACAGCATGAGCAAAGAACGGCGCGAGCGCCTGACGGCATTCCTCGCCGAAATGGGGTGGTGAGAGTGCGGCGCATCTTCCTCAAACGAAGTCTTCGCAGAACGCCCGGGCAATTCATCATCGTCGCTCTGCTCGTGACGATTGCGGCGGCAATGGTCCATCTTGCCGCGGTTTTGGCCATTCAATACCCGGCGACTTTGGACAATGTGGCGAAAGAGCTGACAACCGAACAGATCTCGATCATGCTCAGTAGCGAGCAAAGCGCTCGCGATGCGGAAAAAATCGTCAAGGGCGACAGCAGGATCAAGGATCATGCGATAGTCGAGACCCTGCGTACCAAAGCCACATTCGCTTACGGCGGCAAGGAGAAGCTCGGCGATGTCGTGATTGTCGAAGAAGGCAAAAATGCGCCTATAGGAAAAAGTAGGATTTTGGCGGAGGCTTCTGCACGGTACACCAAACCCATATGGTTGCCCTATTCCTTCAATGTCGAAGGAGGCTACGAATTGGGTGACAGTTTTACGATGACCTTCGGCGGGGTCGTTCACCGATACCACGTGCAAGGTTTTGTCGAAAACCCCATGAGCGGTGCGATCGGCAATGGCAAGGTTGAGTTTCGCGTCGATGCCGACGAAGCCGTTGCCTTGGCGTCGGCTCGTGGTGTGGACAAGAGTTGGCAGTTCCGCGGGCTTGCGAAAGATACATCGCGAGCAGACGACATCGGGGCAGAGATTTCCTCGAAACTGAAGAACAAAGCGGTGCGAGAGGGAGTGCAAGATCCGGTTCTTCTGACCATCGGATGGAATCTGTTCACCACGGGTTTGATGGCTCCGGCCAGTGTTTTGATCTTTGCCTTCGTCCTCTTTTCGACGATCGTGGCCGTGGTGGCGGCACTCGTCGTCAGGTTCGCTATTCGCTCGACGATCATCCACGAGATGCCGGCCCTGGGGACACAAGCGGCGCTCGGTTTTCGCTCCGGCCATATAGCCCGTCTTCTCGCCCTTCCTTTCGCCATTGTCACTTTGGCGGCTTCGCTTGCAGGGGCCGGGATAGGCATCGCTTTCTTCCCTGCGATCCGGCAGCTGGTGGAGTCTCAGTCCGGTCTGCAATGGTCCCCGAAGGTCGGTGCCACGGGAATTGGTGTTGCGGCTGGAATCATGCTGTTCGTCGTCGGCGCCACGGCATTCGCGGTGGCGAAAAGGACACGAAAGATACCTCCCGTCAAGGCGCTGAGAGGAGGGGAGGCCACTCACTCCTTTCACTCCAACTATCTGCCGCTGGAAACTACCCGTGGGCCCCTGTCGCTGGTGCTCGGGTTGAAAACCGCACTCCAGGCTCGTGCGCAAACGATCATGATCGTCCTTGTGATTGCGATGGTTTCCTTCGCATCGATCTTTGCGCTGGCGATGTACTCGGCTTTGTTTAAAGACCCGCGCAGAATCGTTGGCATTTTCAGTGGAGATCGGCAGGACATCACCGTTTCCGTGGCGGAGGGAGGATCGATCGACACATTGCGCAAGGACCTTGGTGCGATGCCGGGGGTCGACCGAGTCCAGATCTTTGACAACACCAAAGAGGCTGATATTTCCGGGCGCTCGGTGCATTTATCGGTTGCGGATTCCTATCCTTTGCCGGAAAACAGCCGATCCATCTACAAAGGCAGATACCCGAAATCCGCCAACGAGATTTCGCTAGTGGGCAAGTTGGCGGGCAGCCTAGGGGTGGATGTAGGCGACGAAGTGACCGCAGATTTTGGGGGAGGGAAGGCGACCTATCTCGTGACGGGTTTATCGCAGAGCATCGTGCGAGCCGGAATGGGTGCTGCCGTCACGGTAGAGGGCGCCAAACGCATGAATGCGGCCTACCAGCCGAAGTATGTGACCTTGGTTCTCGATCATCGCCAGAATATCGACCAGTTCGTAAGCAAAGTGAAAACCGAGATGAGGGGTAGGTATTCCTACGTCGTCAACTCTTACTCAATCGCCGAATCTTACGTTAATCCCTACCTAACGATGAGCAAGGTGATGTCCTTCGGAATTCTCGCCGTTGCCGGATTCATGGTGATGCTGGTCGTGAGCCTTGTGATTGGCTCGGCAATGGTGCGATCACGGCGCAGTTTCGGGGTGCTCAAAGCGGCAGGATTCACCAATGGCCAGCTGATGCGCCACATGCTGGCCTCTTACGCTCCGCCGGTCGCATTGGGCGGCGTTATAGGCTTCAGTATTGGTAGTTTGACGGTCATTCCCATACTCGAAGGCCTGCTCAAGACGTTTGGGGTGCAAAGATTAGACGCTCGGGCCCCCTTCGACATGGTCGTGGGGTTGGGTGTGGCGCTCCTTGGTATTACCGTATTTTTCGTCGCTATCCTAGCCCGAAAGACGAGGCAAGTGACCGCTAGGGAGCTATTGATGGAGTAAGGAAGGCCAAGAGTGTTCGCTAAGTGAACCGACCGGTCGAAGCCGCGAACGAATTCGAGTTTCGATAACCCCTTCACTTCTTCCATGATGTGTAGTAATGTGATGCCAACGACATTGTCGTATCGCGCAATTTCACGCCTTGGAAGGAAAAACGAATAATGTTCACTTTCAACGAGCTTGAGCGGTGGACCACGGAGCCGCTGACGGCCGCCTCTTTCGAGATGAATAGTTCGTCCCAAAAGTACAAAGATGTTGGCGATCAGATCCTCGACATTAACAATGCCGATCTTTCGGGCGAGTTCGCCGATGCTGAGATGCGTGTGCGCCGAGGGCTTGCCGACGACGCCGCAGATCTGAGCTCCGCCTACCAGAAGGCGCAGGCTGATTTTGATCAGCTTGCCGGAGCCGTGTCCGCATTGGTTTTTCAGGTCAAGCAGGTCTCTTCCGTCATTCATGCCGCGGGTGGAGTTGTTGCGGCGGACGGCAAGGTTAGCGATGTCGACCCGGAATACCAAGTCAATCTGGATGGGATCATGCCGAGTGGAGCAAGCTTGTTGAACGATGCGACCGACGACCCTCGCAAGAAGCTTCAGCTATTTGTCAATCTATGCCTTGAGAAGGGAAAAGAACTGCTTCACGCAGCGGGCACCGTATACGACGAGGTGGCCGACATCAAGAAAAAAGCGCAGGAGACGGATTGGAGTATCGTCAAGCGGGGCGTGAAGAAGCCTGATTCGGAATGGAATGCCGAGGAGGCCAATGATTGGTGGACGGCGCTCTCGCCGGCTGAACAGAAAAAAGTTATCAAGGAGCATCCCGATTGGATCGGAAATCTCGACGGCGTTCCAAGTTTGGTCAGGCACAAGGCGAATGTGCTCCGGCTCGAAGCTGAACGGAATAGGATCGACAAGAGGATTCACGAGATAGAACAAGAGCATGCCCAAGAAGGCCGTGATCGCAAAGAAACGAGGGAGAACAGCCCCTGGCAGAGGCAGGGGCCCTATCGCGAGCGGGACGGCGGCACGGGGCCGGGCAACTATCGCGATACCGACGTCGAACTTGAGGCTTTGCGCAAGCGCAAGAATGAGCTTGACAATCTGGCGAAGAAGTTCCCTGCCCCCAAGGGCTCGGCGGAGCTGGATGCCTTCATCGACAAGAAATCGGCGGATTACAGCCTTATCGCATTCGATTCGCCCAAAGACGGCCATTTGCGGGCTGCTGTTGGAATCGGCGACGTCGATAATGCGAAGCACCTGCACGTGCACACTCCGGGAATGAACTCAAGCGTCGATGGGAGCATTGTTCAGCATGACGGCAGATGGGGTGGGGGTATCAGGGACATGAATACGGTGCTTAAAGCTGCCCAAGAGGAAGTAACACATACTGGAAAACCAGATGATCAAGTCGCTGGTGTCTACAACCTCAACTACGATGCGCCGTCGATGGGAGAGTCCTTGAATCCTGAT
>CAUSGP010000090.1:0-8665 GCA_963531075.1 uncultured Actinomycetaceae bacterium
GCGATGAAGCCACAGGAACCGACTGTCCGTCCACACACTGTACGTATGTGTCTACGCCGCACGCATTCCGGAGAACGGAACCTGTAGCATCACCAATTTCTCAGCCTACCAACCGCCACACACCCTGTATAGACCCCCACGCCCCCGCCGCATGCCATAATAGGACGATATGGCAGTTACTCCAACGGAAAACAGGTGGAAAATTGCCAGAAACTTCTTGCTGCACAACCAACCAAACATGAAACAAACCACCACAGCTTCCACCACCACCCACACTTACGCACCCTGTAAACACAACGAACCACCACACTAATTGGTAAAAATCCGCTAACTTACATGGAACAAATCTGCAACCTCTGTTAAACGCAGCCCTTCGTCTAACACAACATTTTAATATCGGGGAGCACTCAACGGGTCTTGTCCCAGTGTCTGCTGTCACAGGGACAAGACCCCAAACGCGGGCGCGGGAAGGGGCTGCGAAGTGTTGTACGCGCCCGTTTCGGACTCAGATGAGCCACATATCCACGTCGAGCCGAAGGGGATTGGCTGCTGGGATCTGGTATGCGTCGTGGACCGGAGATCCCCATGAGTCGTCCCCGCCGACGCCCATGTGCGCAGCCAGCAGCCTCAGATGAGTAAAAGGGGCGGTGCTGGGATGAGGCAGCTCCCACTGGCGTGAGGCTTCCTCTATTTGCGCGGAGGAGTAGGGAAGCAAGGACACATTGAAAGTGGACCCATCCGCGTCGGGGTTGTGCCGTCTGACGCATATTCCTCGCCGGGCGTCGTCGGTGATTTCAGCCCATCTCACCTCGCTGTGATTGCCCGTCTCTTGGGGAACCAAATAGGGCGCATAATCCTGCGCCGCCGTGGTCGTCCAGACGCCCAAGCGAGCGCCCGCGTGACGATCAGCATAGGTTTCCACGGGGCCCAGACCGTGATAGCGCAGATGATTGAGTTCGCCGGGCAGGGCCCATTCGAGGCCGAAAGTGGGGATCGTGGGTGCCCCGGCTTCGCCCGGATAGTCGGCTGTCAGGTGAATGCGCGCATCCGCATTGATTTCATAGCGCAAGGTGACAGGCGTTCTCGCGGGGGTTGCGAGTTCGAAGGTATAGGTCAGTGCGACCCGCCCTTCGAGGGAAGAATCGACAGCGATGTCGACGCAACGCGCGTAGCGCCCGGCCACCGCCCACTGGGCCCGCTCGAATCCGTGCCCCGCGCCGCGGTCATTGTCTGTCAGCGGCCTGAAGGTGGTGATCTTGGGCGGGCGGAGCACATACTCGCGTCCCTCGTCCGTCCACGAAACGAGCCCAGCTTGAGTTCGCGAAAGAAGGGCTTCCCGCCTTCCTTGTCGCAGGCCGACGTTCCACCGGCCCACGGTTATGGCCGGTGTGCCAGTAGGACGATGGCTTTCCCCGGAGCCGGGGATGCGAACCGTGTGTTGGCCGAAGACGATCTCGTGACCCGCGGGCGCCCATGGTGTCTCCTCGGCCAGTTGCACGCTCACCTCGTAAGTCAGTTCGGTGTCGGGTGTTCGAAAGACGTTGATCGGCCACTCGATGGGGAACTCGCCCTCCCCGCCCGCAGGAACGTCGAACCTGTGGGGCTGCGACCAGACTTTCACGCCGTCAACGAGGAAATTGGCGACGAACTCGTAGCTGCTGGTGGAAACGAAAAGATTGCGGTTGTCAACGTGGACGCCGGCCGGGCTTGGGCTCACGCGAACGTTCGCATAGAGTTGTTTGACCTCCGCGGCTTTCGGTGAAATTGTGCGGTCGGCAAAGAGCAGGCCATCCCCGGAGAATTCGTAGTCGCAAGGCCTGTCGCCGAAACCGCCGCCGTATTCGAGGTGACCATGGGAGGCGCTCTCTGCCGGATCGTCTTCCTTCCACAGGGCCTGGTCGATGAGATCCCAGATGAAACCTCCCTGATAGTGCGGGTAGCGTTCGAGATCGGTGTATTCGGAGAGCCCTCCAACAGAGTTGCCCATGGCGTGCATGTACTCGCATGAAATGTAGGGCTTGTGGGGTGAATGCGAGACGTATGCCTCGATAGCGTCGGGATGGGCGTACATGCGCGATTCGATGTCGCTGACGTCGTCGTATTCGCGATCCCAAACGATCCCTTCGTAGTGGACTGGCCGGACGGGATCAAGTTCGTGGGCCCGGCGGTACATGGACCGAAATACCTGGCCGCCGTGGGACTCGTTGCCGAGTGACCAGATAAGAACCGAAGGGTGGTTGTAATCGCGGTGGATCATGGACTCCAGGCGGTCGAGGCAGGCGCCTTCCCATTCCATCCGGGAACCGGGAATGGAGGTTTCCGGTGTGGCGTTGTCGCCGGGAGTGTTCCACGATCCGTGGGTTTCCAGGTTGGCCTCGTCGATCAGATATATGCCGTAACGGTCGGCAAGGCCGTAGAAGCGTTCGTCGTTGGGGTAGTGGCTTGTGCGAATCGCATTGATGTTGTGGCGTTTGCAAAAGAGGATGTCGTCGATCATCTGCTGCCGGCTGAGAGTGCGGCCCTTGAAGCAGTCGAATTCGTGCCTGTTCACTCCCTTGAAGACGACTCTCTTCCCGTTGAGCGTCATGATGCCAGCGTCGATTTCGAATCTGCGGAAGCCGATGTGTTGCACGACGTTCTCAGCCGTTTGCCAAGCGACGTTGCTCGACTCCGGGTTCGAGGCGCCATTGCCGGCCGGCGCCGCCGTGGAGAGCGTGAGCGTGTACAAGACCGGGTTTTCGGCCGACCAGGGCGTTATCCCTACCAATTCACGGGAGGCCATGCGAATGCTGCGATCTTGTCTCGAGGCTGATTGCCACACGATGCGGCCGTTGGCGTCCGTCAGAGTCGCGCGGATGTTGCCGCGCTCCTGCGGGTGAGCGAGGGTTAGCTCGATGTCTAGGGAGCCGGTTGCCTCAATGTGATCGTAGTCCGCATTCAGCCGCAATGACTCGATGTGCGTCCGGGGCCTGGCGGCCAGCACGACGTCGCGAAAGAGCCCGTGGAAACGCCAAGAATCCTGGTCTTCCAGCCATGAGGCGCTGGAGTATTCGAAGCAGGCCACCGTCAGGATATGGCGCGTCGGCGCGCTGGGCGTTTTGGCCCTGCCGAAGAGAATGTCGGTGACATCGAATTCGCTGGGGGTGTAGCCGTCTTCGGCGTACCCCACGAAGGTGCCGTCTAGCCACACGTATATCGCAGTGGCGAATCCTTCGAAAGTGAGCGTCACGTCCCCGCCTTGCTCAACCACTCCGACGAGGTCGCTTTCGACGTCGAACTCTCTGCGATACACAGCCACCTTGTTGGCGCTCGGAATTTTCGGCGCTTGGGGATCCTCGTGTCCGTCCCAGGGCATCTGAATATTCACGTAGGCCGGGCGCCACCCGCCATTCGTCTCCAGCGTCGATGGAACGTCTATCGTTTTGAAGTTCGACGCCGGCGCGTTCTTCTGCGCGAAACTAGCTTGTTCGACGTTAAGCTCGCTTGCCTGGACGGTGCGGACTTGCCAGGAACCATTAAGGCTTTGCCGAGGTGCATTGGAACGGTGGTCGGAGTGCGAAGGCAGGCGATTGACGGCGAAAACCGCAGGGTCCTCGAGCCAGGCGATGGCCGCTCGCGTAGCAGTCGGGATTGGGGTGGGCATGGGATCTACCTCCAGTGGTGCATCGCATCATTGTCAACGAGCAAGGTAAAACGATTACTTGTAAGTGTAAACTTCATGCCCGTAAAGCTGCAATAGATTCTCGAACAGGCTCCATTTCTCGAGTAAATCGCTAGTATTTGAGGTAATCTTTGTTTACCTAAACAGGTAATTATGTCTATCTATCGGCGGGCCGTGTTCGCCCACTGCCCACGCTTCGAAGGAGAAGAAGATGGCCACAACACCCACGAGGCAAAGCCAGCGAGGGAAGCTCACCCAACGAGTTTCCTACGCGCTCGGCAACCTCGGGCAGGCAGCGTTCTACAACGCGCTGAGCACATATTTCGTCACCTACTACGCAGCCCAAACCCTGTTCTCTCACTACGGCAAATCCGAGGCGAAGGCATTGATCGGGATCATCACGGCCCTCGTCTTCATCATCCGCATCGCCGAGATCTTCCTTGATCCTCTGCTCGGCAACCTTATTGACAACACCAATACGCGCTTTGGCCGTTTCCGGCTGTGGCAAGCGATTGGCGGCGTCGTCTCCTCGATCCTTATGTTCGCGATCTTCACCGGATTGTTCGGCCTGGTCAACGTCAACAAGACCGTTTTCATCGTCGTCTTCGCCATTGTCTTCATCCTGCTCGACATCTTCTACTCCATTCGCGATATCTCTTACTGGGGAATGATTCCCGCCCTGTCGACGGATTCCCACGAGCGCGGAGTCTTCACCGCCCTGGGAATGTTCACCGGATCGGTCGGCTACAACGGCATCATGGTGGTCGTCATACCTATTGTCAGCTTCTTCAGCGCCCTCTTTTCCAGCGTGGAGCAGTCGCAGGCCGGTTGGACGGCTTTCGGCGCCTTCATCGCTATTCTCGGCATCGTCACCGCACTCGCCGTCGCTTTCGGAACCACCGAGCAGGAGAGCGCGTTGCGAGCGAAGGCCGAAAAGAATACGAATCCGTTTCAGGCTTTCGGTGCCATCGCGCGCAACGATCAACTGTTGTGGGTCGCCCTAAGCTACCTGCTGTACACCGTGGCGAACGTCGCCACGACGGGGTTCATGCTTTATCTCTTTAAATTCGTCCTTCAGATGCCGGGGAAGTACTCGGTGGTCGGCGTCGTCGCTTTCGTCGCGGGTTTGGCGACGACGCCCCTCTACCCGCTCATCAACCGCAAAGTGCAGCGCCGCTACCTGTATTTGGGCGGACTGACGATGCTCATTGCGGCATATGTGCTTTTCATCCTCTTCTCGAACAACCTCATCGTCGTCTTCATCGCCCTCGCGCTGTTCTACATTCCCGCGACATTCATCCAGATGACGGCTATCCTGGCGCTCACCGATTCCGTTGAGTACGGTCAGTTGAAAACGGGGAAGCGCGACGAAGCCGTCACGCTCTCGGTGCGCCCCATGCTCGATAAGATCGCGGGTGCGATTTCTAATAGCATTGTCGGTTTCATCGCCATTGCCGCCGCGATGACGAACGGGGCTGATCCCAACAGCCTCACTTCGGGCAATATCCAAACTTTCAAGACCGCCGCCTTCTACGTTCCGCTTGCGTTCATCGTGCTTTCGGCTCTGACCTTCATGTTCAAGGTGACGCTGAGCGAGAAGGCTCATGAGGAGATTGTCGCGCAGCTGGAGACCAAACTGGAAGGCGGGGAAGGCGATTCTCAGCCCGACGGTGGCGGAGACTCCCTTCTCGATGCCGGAGCCGAGAACGGGCAAGCCAATGGATAGATAAACTCGGGGTCGCGCCGAAAATGGCGTGGAACGGACCGGCCCCGATAGATGCGATGCCGAACGAGCCGCCGCGGAAGGCAGCTGCTCGTTCGGCATCGTTTCCATGTTTCCATTCCGACCGCCGCCTGCCACGACTCGGCTCTTCACTTTCAGGCCAGGATGGACTCCGTCATGCGAATCTCGGCGAAACCTCCGGCGGAGAGGTTCATGGCTGTCGCGCGCATGAGTTCCTCAGCGCTGGCTCGCATTTTCCCTAGACCCGCGATGTCGATTGCGATGTCGAAAGTGCGGGTGGCATCGAAGGCGACAGTGACTTTGTATCCGAGGTTTCCCGCCATGCGCGCCGTCGTTTCAACGCACATATTCGTTTGGATTCCGCACAGAACCAGGGAGTCGATGTTTTCTTGACGCAGCCAGGCGTCGAGGTCTGGATCGCCGTAGAAGGCAGAATTTACGTGCTTGGTGACCGTGAGTGCGGCCTCGGCCTCCGCCGCGACGCTTTTGAGTTCGTTTCCGGGATTGCTTGTATGAAGGGGAGAGGTTTCGTCGATCGAGTCGTGTTTGACCACGACGATCGGCCCCCGCTGCCCTTTCACCCATTCGTCAATGAGCCGGGAGATATTCGCTTCCGCCTCAGGGTTAGCCGTAGGGCCGTAGACGGCTTGGTCGAATCCCTTTTGAACATCGATGACGATGAGGGCGGTGTTTTGTCTTTCGTGCGTGTCCATGGCCCAATCGAATCAGGAACGGCGTGCGCCGAAAAGTGGCATAAATGACCCCTATCGATAATATTCTGCCATGAAGGTATGTATCTTGCTCGTTGAGGGCATGAGAGGGTTCGACGTGTGCGCCGCCCTGGAGGTCTTTGGCGGGAATCGCAGCGATCGTGGCGTGCCGCTAAATGACGTCGTTCTCGTTTCACCCTCAGATGAGCCGGAACTCGAAGGAGGGATGCGCATCCGGGCCCTGCCGCTGGAGGGAGCCGACGGTGCCGATCTCCTCATTGTCCCGGGGTTTTTCGACCCCACGGGGGCGTTTTCCCCGTCGGTCATTCGCTTTGTGCTGCGCTCCCACGAAGCAGGCGCGCAAATCGCTTCTTTGTGCACGGGCGCTTTTCTCCTTGCCGCAACTGGATTGCTCGACGACGTCGAAGCGACCACCCACTGGAGGTTTTGCGAAGAGCTCCAACGAAGGCATAAGAGGGTGCGGGTCAACCCCAAAGTCCTTTACACGCATGATTCGCAGCGCAGGCTGTGGACTTCCGCCGGCGTTTCGGCGGGGATCGACGCTTGCCTCGCGGTGCTGGCTGAAGTTCAGGGGGCCTCGGTTGCCGCCGCGGTCGCCAGCTCGATGGTCCTGCCTGCTGTGCGCTCGGGCGGTCAAGCGCAATTCATTCCGCCGATGAGGGGAGCTTCTGATGGAGTCCGAAGTGATGGCGATGAGCTGCGCGCCGCGATCCTCCGCGATCTCGCGGCGCCGTGGACGGCCCAGACGATGGCCGAGCGTATGCACGCATCACCGCGCACCGTGCATCGCAGGTTTCTTGCCGAAACGGGCAGTTCGCCGATCAAATGGCTCATTTCGCGCAGGGTTGCCGCCGCGCAGGAGCTTCTGGAGACCACGGAGTTGGGAATTGAACAGGTAGCAGTTCGCGTTGGCTTTGGCAATGCCGTGTCCCTGCGCAAGCATTTTGTCGCCTTGCTGGGTGTTCCGCCAAGCGAATATCGGCGGGCCTTTCCGCCAATGGGCGACCGGAGGAAAGCCACATGACGAAATGGGGCCGGGTGGAACGTCGATATCGACGTTCCACCCGGCCCCATCAGCGGCATTGGTTCTCCGCGTCGTAGTCACCGGTGGATAGCCACACGGCCCGGTAATCCGGTGGGTTAGCAGCTCAGTCTGGCTATCCGGTGGGGTAGCAGGGCTCAGTCCGGTCGTCCGGCGAGATGGCATCCATGCGGCTGGCAGCCACCTCGTAGAACCGTCCCGGCCGATACCCTCTCAATTAGTCGGCGTCGTGCTTGCGGCGTCGTTTGATTGAGAGAATCCCACCGCCGATGAGCGCAAGCAAAGCCGTCATGCCCAGCACTCGTGCATCGACTCCCGTGAATGCCAGCGAGGACTTTGGCTTCGAACGCTTGGGTCCCCCACCGGAGGTGGTAGACGCTTTGGGCGATGAAGGCTGTGCCGGAGCCGTGAGCGCCGGTTGCGGAGCCCCGGGAGCCTTCGGTTGAGTCGGCGCCGGGGTGGCCGACGTCGAAGGAGTGGGCTTGTCCGCCGGCTTCTTCGGCTTATCTTTGACGAGGCCGAGATCCACCGACTTGTCAGCTTGCCCCTCTGTCACCCTGACTTCCGCCTTTGGACCGTTCGAATCGACTTCGAGGTCGCCATCGGCGTAACTCTCGGTCGCGTGCCAGCCCTTGGGGACATCGAAGATCACCTTGTAGGTTCCGGGAAGGAGCCCGGTGAAGGTATAGGCGCCGTCTTTGTCCGTTTTGGTTGGTGCGATCTTCTTGCCGAAGGCATTTGTGACCGTCTTACCGTTGGAATCGACGATTCGCACCTCGACGCCCGCGATGCCGGGTTCGCCGTTGTCTTGGACTCCGTTGGCGTTGAGGTCGTTCCAGACTTTGTCGCCGATGGTGGCGGGGGCGAGGTAGCCGTAGTTGACGTCGAGGATGGAGTCGGTGGTGATTGTGGCTGTGATGGTGTCTTTTCTGGATTTGTCGTAGGTGTCGGTGATGGCTAGGTCGGTCATCTCGCTGGTGCGGGTGACGGTGACGGTGTAGGTGCCGCTGGCTAGTCCGGTGAATTGGTAGTGGCCGGTGGCGTCGGTGGTGGTCTGGCCGATTGTTGTGCCGGTGGCGTCGGTCAGGGTGATGGTTGCGTTGGCGAAGGGTGCTTCGCCGGTGTTTTTGGTGAAGGAGGCGTCGGAGTCTCGGTAGAGGTTGCCGGCCAGGGTGAATCCTGCTGTGAGGTTGGCGGTGGCGATGTCGTCTTCGCCGGTCTTGCCGTTGCCGGGAGTCGAATCGACGTCCTTTTGATCGGCAGAGGCAACCTCAGCCACATTCACCAGCTGTCCTCCAGCGGCGCTGGCCAATACCTTCGCCGTCACCGAAAGTTCAGCCCGCGCTCCGGGTGCGAGGGTTCCAACCGTCCACTTTCCCGACGTCGGATCATATGAACTACTTCCCGGCGTCCCAACGTATTCGAGGCCTTGGGGGAGGTGGTCGGTGACGGTGACGCCGGTGGCGGTGCCCGGTCCGTCGTTGGTG
>CAUSGP010000091.1:0-8412 GCA_963531075.1 uncultured Actinomycetaceae bacterium
CTGCATAGTCGGTATCGCCCCCGATAGCTTGGATTAACAATCGAATCTAACAAGGTCGAGTCTTGCTGGACAGAGTCGAGTCCTGCGTTTGAACAGTTCGGTGCGTGAATAGTTAGTTGCTTTTACAGTTGCGCTGCTTTTACAGCTCCGCGCCAAGGCCTTCGGTGGCTTGAAGGACGTCGGTCAACCTCCTGGCCGCCGTTACGACTGCTGTCGCATGCTGGCGGCCGGGCTGATGCCCCATCCGTTCGACCGGGCCCGATATGGAGACTGCCGCGATGACGCGGCCAGACGGCCCACGCACGGGGGCTGAAATCGATGCCACCCCGATCTCGCGTTCGGAGACAGACTGCGCCCACCCGCGCCTGCGCACGGCTGATAGGTTCGTGGCGGTGAAATTAGCTCCGTGCAAGCCGCGGTGGAGCCTATCCGGTTCCTCCCACGCCAAAAGCACCTGTGCGGCCGATCCGGCCTTCATTGAAAGAGTCGCACCAATCGGGATTGAATCGCGTAGGCCGACCGTGCGTTCGGCCGCGGCCACGCACACCCGCTGATCGCCCTGTCGGCGAAAAAGCTGGGCTGATTCGCCCGTATGGTCGCGCAGAGCGGTGAGCACCGGGCTGGCGGAGGCGAGGAGGCGGTCTTCTCCCGCGGCCGAAGCCAATTCGCCGAGGCGTGGGCCGAGGATGAAACGTCCCTGCATGTCGCGAGCGACGAGGCGGTGGTGTTCGAGAGCCACAGCTAGACGGTGGACGGTAGGTCGTGCCAAATGGGTTGCGGACACCAATTGCGCGAGCGTTTGCGGGCCGGATTCCAGGGCGCTGAAAACGGAAGCCGCCTTGTCGAGCACGCCGACGCCAGAGCTGTCGTCTCTTGGCGTGTCGTCGCTACGGTCATCGGCGTCGTCCTCGGGTACAGTGTCCATGTATTGATACTTGCATCTCACGCTTTGAGATGCAAGGACGAAATTCCCTGGATTGCGCGATCCTTTTCTTGACTCTTTCAACCGAATATGACAAAGGAGGAAACAATGGGTGCGACGCTCGCCGAAAAGGTCTGGGCTGACCACATCGTTAAGCGCGGTGAGAACGGTGCGCCCGACCTCCTTTTCATTGATCTCCAACTTGTTCACGAAGTCACGAGCCCTCAGGCCTTCGAGGGGCTTCGCCTGGCCGGCCGCCCCGTGCGCAGGCCGGATTTGACGGTCGCTACGGAAGACCACAATACCCCCACGCTCAATATCGATTTGCCCATCGCCGACCTGACGTCGCGCGCCCAAATCGATGCATTGCGCCGCAACTGTGAGGAATTCGGCGTTCCCATATACTCCCTCGGAAACGCCGATCAGGGCATCGTCCACGTGGTTGGCCCCCAGCTCGGGCTCACCCAGCCGGGAATGACGATCGTGTGCGGTGATTCCCACACATCCACCCATGGTGCATTCGGCTCGCTCGCCTTGGGCATCGGAACGTCGGAAGTCGAGCATGTACTGGCGACCCAGACCCTTCCCCTCGCTCCGTTCAAGACGATGGCGATCAACGTGGACGGCAAGCTCAAGCCCGGAACCACCGCGAAGGACATCATCCTGGCGATCATCGCGAAGATCGGAACGAACGGCGCCCAAGGCCACGTCATCGAATACCGCGGCGAGGCCATCCGTTCCCTGTCCATGGAGGCACGGATGACGATCTGCAACATGTCGATCGAAGCCGGCGCGCGGGCGGGAATGGTTGCCCCGGACGAGACCACCTTTGCCTACGTCAAGGGGCGTCCTAATGCGCCGGAGAATTGGGAGGAGGCAGTTGCCTACTGGCGTACGCTGGCGACCGACGACGACGCCGAATTCGATACCGTTGTCGAGCTTGACGCCGACGAGCTGGAACCCTATGTCACCTGGGGGACCAATCCGGGGCAGGGAATAGGGATCTCCGGAAAGGTCCCTGAGCCGACCGACATAGCCGATGAGACCCAGCGTAAAGCCGCCGAAGGCGCGATCGAGTACATGGGCCTTAAACCGGGGACTCCGATGCGTGAGATCGACATTGACGCTGTGTTCATCGGCTCGTGCACGAATGGGCGGATCGAAGACCTGCGGGCTGCCGCGTCGGTCATCAAAGGCCGTAAGAAGGCGCCGAAGACTCGCGTCATGGTAGTTCCGGGATCGGCGCGAGTGCGCCTTCAGGCGGAAGCCGAAGGCCTCGACAAGGTTTTTCTCGATTTCGGAGCCGAATGGCGCAACGCGGGATGCTCAATGTGCTTGGGCATGAACCCCGACCAGCTCAGCCCCGGGGAGAGGTGCGCTTCGACGTCGAACAGGAATTTTCAAGGCAGACAGGGGCCGGGAGGACGAACCCACCTCGTCTCGCCCCTCGTGGCCGCCGCGACGGCTGTCAGGGGCAAGCTCGCGACGCCGGCCGACCTTGGGCAATGTGACGAGCCCGGGGGAGTATCAGGCGACGTCCGGGATTCAAATCGGCTCAAATCGGCTTAAGGTGATGTGACGAGCTCGGGGCGGTTTGAGCTCGCTCTGAAAGGAACGCGATGGAAAAGTTCACGCAACACACGGGGATCGGCGTCCCGCTGCGGCGCAGCGCCGTCGACACGGATCAGATCATTCCCGCCGTCTACCTCAAGCGCATCACGCGCACGGGATTCGAGGACGCTCTCTTCGCCTCATGGCGGAAGGATCCCTCCTTCGTTCTCAACAAGGAGGAATACCGCCGCGGTTCCGTGCTGGTGGCCGGCCCTGATTTCGGCACAGGGTCTTCCCGCGAGCACGCCGTGTGGGCGCTCAAGGACTATGGCTTCCGCGCCGTCTTCGCCCCGAAATTCGCCGACATCTTCCGCGGCAATGCGGGCAAGCAGGGCCTTGTGGCAGGGGTTGTGGCGCAAGAGGACATTGAGCAGCTGTGGAAGATCCTCGAGACCAACCCGGGAGCCGAGGTCACGGTCGATCTTGAGAGCCGTACGGTCCACGCAGAGGGTTTTGCCTGCCGCTTTGATCTAGACGATTACACCCGCTGGCGGCTCATGGAGGGGCTTGACGACGTCGGCATCACCCTCCAGAACGAAGACGCCATCGAGGCCTACGAGGATTCACGCCCCTCGTTCAAACCGAAAACACTGCCCAAGAAACACCTTCCCGAAGTCGAAGTAGCTTCTGCGCGGCCGGTGGGTCAGGATTCGCCGCTAGCGTGACCCCTTTCGCCTGAGGTCTTTGAGGCCTTCAGTTTGGGCGGGCTCACATTCCGCGAATCCTCATTGGGCGAATAAGCAGCTATCCTTGATTGCGCGGATTACGCGCCGGGTCGAGTACACGCACGTTCGATCGGCAGCCGTCTACTATGGAGGACGCAAATGGTCAGCAAAATTCGCGTGCTTGGTGGCACGCCACTTCGCGGTGAGGTCACCGTACGCGGAGCGAAAAACCTGGTTCCCAAGGCGATGGTGGCCACTTTGCTTTCCGCGGAGACCTCGAGGCTCCGCAACGTGCCTTTGATTCGCGACGTTGACGTTGTCTCCGACCTTCTGCGCATGCACGGAGTTACCGTCGATTACGATCAAGAGGCCGGTGTTCTGGCGATCACGCCAGGGGCGACCAACCTTCCCGAGGACCCCGTGGAGATGGACCGCCTTGCCGGATCGTCGCGCATCCCCATCTTGTTCGCGGGTCCGCTCCTGCACAATTTGGGTGAGGCTTTCATCCCCGACCTGGGCGGATGCCACATCGGATCCCGACCGGTCAATTTCCACCTGAGAGTGCTTGAGGATTTCGGGGCGCGCAGGATCCAGGAAGCTGCAGGTATGCATCTCGTGGCCGATAAGCCGCTTAAGGCCAAGCCCGTTCACCTGCCGTACCCGTCCGTCGGAGCGACGGAACAGACGCTGCTGACGGCCGTCATGGCCGAGGGCATAACCGAGCTGACGAACGCCGCGGTGGAGCCCGAGATCATGGACCTCATAGCCATCCTGCAGAAAATGGGCGCCATCATCTCCGTCGACACGGACCGCACAATCCGGATCGAAGGAGTGGAAAAACTGCGCGGGTACTCGCATACGGCTCTGCCTGATCGTATAGAGGCGGGGTCGTGGGCCTGCGCCGCCCTCGCCACCGGCGGCGACGTTTTTGTCAGGGGTGCGGAGCAGCAGTCCATGACGAGCTTCCTCAATGTCTTCCGCAAGGTCGGGGGCGAATTCGACGTCCGCGATGACGGCATCCGTTTCTGGCATCCCGGCGGGCAGCTGCGATCCATGGCGCTGCAAACAGACGTTCATCCTGGCTTCATGACCGACTGGCAACAGCCCCTCGTCGTCGCGCTGACACAGGCCACGGGAGTCTCCATCGTTCACGAAACCGTGTACGAGGAACGTTTTGGTTTCACGGAGGCTCTCAACGAGATGGGAGCTTCGATCCAAACGTATCGCGAATGCCTGGGCGGCCTGCAGTGCAGGTTCGGACAGCGCAATTTCTATCACTCGGCGGTCATTCAGGGCCCGACGAAACTTCGGGCGGCCGACATTGAGGTTCCCGATTTGCGCGGCGGCTTCTCGCACCTCATTGCGGCGCTTGCCGCCGAGGGGGAGTCTGTGGTGTCAGGAATCGACATCATCGATCGCGGGTACGAACATTTCATGCAGAAACTTAGAGCGCTTGGGGCCAATGTGGTCAAGGAGAACTAAGTGGCCGATTCGATGCCTCCGCTCACCCGTCTTATTGCGGGGCCGGTTTTGGCCATTGCGGGGGCGCTCCAGAAGATCGAGGCAGTCGGCGCCGGGAGGATTCCCCGCTCGGGTCCTTTTCTGCTGGTGTCCAACCACACCTGCCACCTCGATTGGCTCACCCTGGCCGCTCTCGTCTATCGCGCGAAACGCGCCCCGCGCTTCGCCGCTCGTGCCGACCTGTTCACCGTCCCTGTACTTGGCTGGATCATGCGCAATACCGGGCAGATACCCATATATCGGCCCGACGCCGCCTCCGCTCCCAAAGAAGGGGGCAGCCCCGCTTCCTCCATGCGCGCGATGGGGGATACGCTCGCCGAAGGCAAAGGCATCATCGTCTTTCCCGAATCGACGTTCACGAGAGACCCTTCCGGATGGCCCATGAAAGCGCGAACCGGGGCGGTGCGTTTGGCTTTGGCCGCCCCCGATGCGACCGTCATACCGGTGGCGCACTGGGGCGACGAGGAACTCATCGACCCGTGGACGGGCAAAATCGCCTGGCGAAAACTCGGGCGGTGGCGCACCACTGTACGCGTTCGCGTGGGAGCACCCGTCGACCTTTCACGCTACCGTGGCCGGGAGGTCACGCACGAACTTTTGACCGCGGCAACGGAAGAGATCATGGTTGCCGTCACCGATGAGCTGAGGGCAATTCGCACCGCCGACGTCGCCGCCGGCAACGGGCCTCGGCAGCGACGGTGGGACAGAAAGATCGACGGTGACCCCTTCGAAAAGACCGTGCTTGAGCACCACGGTCGGATCGCCGCGAGGCAAGAGCGCCAGGCCGAGCGGAAATCAGCGAGACGGCGGTTTCTGAGCCGGCTGAGGCACACCGTGGGGAAGCGGTAACCCGCGCATTCTCCGAATACGCGGGTGCTCTCAGGACTTTTTCACGTCTACCACGAGCCGCGTCGGGTTTTGCAGCACCTGCACGCGATATGCCTTCTCCCTCGAAAGGCCGATGAAGACGCTGTGCTGGCCCTCGAAGGGGTACTGTACGGCGACCCCCTTGACCGTCGAAAGGGAGGTCAAAGATCCGGGATTCAGGCTGGCGGGCAGGCTTGCGACGTCGCTGGGTTCGCGTACGCCCGCCACGTCGATCTTCAAGAAGACGTCTCCTTTCACGTCCACCCGATCGCCTTTGGCGTCGTCGACCGGCTCCCCGGTCCATGTTGTCAACCAGGTCAGATCCGAAGCCGTTCCGGTGTATTGAACCACGACCCTTTCAAAGCCGGAGTGCGAACCGACCCGCGATTTTTCGGGAAAGGCATGGCCGGCGGTGGAAGGGAACCCGTCCGATTGCGTTCCTTCCGTCAGCCACTCGGTAGGGGCAACGGGGGAGGCGGATGCCTGCGAGGTGCGCGGCGCGGGACGCGATGATGCCGGGGCCGACGAAACTGCACCCGCCTTGGCCTTTGGTTTGTCCGATGTGGGCTCGGCCTGGGAAGACGAGCAGGCCGAAAGGGCCAAGACGAGAAGAACGGTCCATGCCGCGTTGACACGATTTCTCACTGGTGCACCGCCTTCAATGCGTTGTCAAGGTCTCTCCAAAGATCGTCGACGTCCTCAATGCCAACGCTCACACGCAACAGGTCCTCCGGAACCGATTGCGCTTCTGAGGGAAAACGACGCCGGCGTTCGAAGCTCGACTCGACGCCACCCAAGGACGTGGCCGGCAGCCAAATCTTCACGTGGCTTCCCAGCTCCTCGGCCGCCTGCAGGCCGCCGACCGGCCTCATGGTGAGCACGCCGCCAAAACAGGACATGAGCCGCGAGGCACGCTCGTGTTGGGGATGTGAAGGAAGGGACGGATGGCCAACCTCGGCCACAAGGGGGTGGCTCTCCAAACGTCGGGCGAGTTCTTCCGCGTTTTCCCAGATGCGTTCCATGCGCAGGGGAAGTGTGCGCATTCCTCGTAAAAGCATCCAAGCTTCCACGGGGCCGGCCACGCCCCCGGCGGTGGTGCGCTCCTCGTGCAATGCTTCGTGAAGGTCTTCGCGGGACGTCAATGCGATACCTAGAACGACGTCGGAATGACCGGACAGATACTTCGTCGCCGAATGGACGACCACGTCTGCTCCGATCGTGAGCGGGCGCTGACCCAAGGGTGTGGCGAAGGTGTTGTCCACGGCGACGAGCGCTCCAACCGCGTGGGCGGCCTCGCAGATCGCCGGGATGTCGGCCACCTCGAGCATAGGATTGGTGGGCGATTCGATCCATACGAGCCCGGCCGGTTGTTCTTTGGCCGTGATGGCCTCGATCACGGCGTCGGTGTTCGCGATGTCGACTTCGCGAACTTCGCCACCTTCGCGCGTCGCCCGGTCGTGAGCGACGATGAGAGAGGCGTGATAGGCGTGTCGGGGTATGACCAGGGGCGCTCCCGGCCGATTCAAATGCATGGTATTCGCCACTGCCGCCATACCCGAAGAATGCAGCAGCCCGGGCAACTGAGCACCTTCGAGTTCTGCCGTGAGTTCTTCGACGGGGTGCCACGTCTCGTTGGACCATCGGGAGTAAAGCATGGATCCGTCGGGCGAACCCGTCGAGGGGTAAGCAGAGGAAAGGCTTATTGGCGGGTTGACGGGTGAGCCCTGGGCGCGAGTCGGGCGTGCCGATGCGACCGCAATCGTCGCCTGTGCGAGCTCATGGTTTTCACTCATAAGAGGTAGGCTATCGCCTTAGTGGTACCGAAAGTGGAAGGTGACCAGATAATGGCAAAGACGCGTGTGGCCCTCATCTATGGCGGGGTCTCGGGCGAACACTCAGTGTCGTGTATGACCGCCGCATCGGTTTTGCGCGCCATGGACCCCGATAAATACGAGGTCATCCCCATAGGGATACGCCGCGACGGCACATGGGTTCCCGGATCGAGCGATCCAGACCTGTTGGAGGCCGCGGGCCCCCGAGGGGAGGTTGAGGGGTCTTCCCGCCGGGTGTTGATGGAGATCGGAGGGCAGTCACGTGCGTTGACAATGCAATCTGACTCGGAAATCGGCGTCTTGCCAATTGAGGCGCTCGGGAGCATTGACGTGGCCTTTCCGCTTCTCCATGGCCCGTTCGGTGAGGACGGTACGATTCAGGGATTCCTCGAAATGGCTGGGATTCCGTATGTCGGCTGCGGCGTTTTCGCCTCTGCCGCAGGCATGGACAAGCATTTCATGAAGGTGGTTCTCGCCTCTGCGGGCATTGACGTTGCACCCTATGTGCTGGTCGCACCCAGAAGATGGCGAACCGAGAAGAGGGAGATCCTGGCCGAGATCGTCGAAAAGCTGAGCTTTCCCGTATTCGTCAAACCGGCTCGGGCGGGATCGTCGTTGGGAATCGCCAAAGTTCGCGAGCCCGGCGAGCTTGAAGCCGCAATCGACGCCGCCCAGAAAGTCGATCCGAAGGTGATCGTTGAACAAGGTCTGGAAGGCCGAGAGGTCGAGTGTGCCGTCCTTGGCGGGCGGGGCGATGCGGCTCCTCGAACGTCGGTTCTCGGCGAGGTCGTCATGGACGGAGGGGATTGGTACGACTTTGAAACGAAGTACGTTCAAACGGAAGGGTTTCACATGGCCATACCCGCGGCCGTCGAGTCAGACGTCGAAGCCGAGGTCAGACGCATCGCCGCGAGGGTCTTCGAGGCTTTCGACTGTGAAGGTATGACCCGAGTGGATTTCTTCCTGACCGATGACGGCAGGGTGCTCGTCAATG
>CAUSGP010000092.1:0-8389 GCA_963531075.1 uncultured Actinomycetaceae bacterium
ACGATGTTGTTCGCTCTGACGCATCACCAACTTGTGGACCATTCTGCGTCGCCCATTTAAGAACCGCTCCATAGGATTGGCGAACCGCTCCGCGGAAAAAGCCGTCGCGACGACCGGAAAGAACGCTACGGAGGAATCCTCGAAAGTGCCGGCTCAGACTTGGAGGGACTCCCGAACTTCGCGATGCCGCTCGAGAACGGTCGCCACCGGTTCCACCAGCAGTTTCTTCGCCGTTCCGTAAAGAGCAGTCATTGCTATGTCTCCGTAGGCGAGAGCGGCTTTCTCAGCCGATTTGATGTGTATGCGCCGAGCGAACAGCCAACCGCCCACCGCGCAGGCGACGCCAAGAACGCCGAAAACGATTCGTGCCGCGAGCGCGTCAATTGGGATTCCAAGCGCAGCACAGGCGAGCCCAGCAATGCCTACAAGCACGCCCAAGGTGACGATTGCCAAGGCGCCCATTCGCGGCACCTTCGGCGTTTCGACCTTACGGATAGCCGAACCGATGGTTCGGCGAATCCTCTCCGGCTCGGGTATGACCTCCGTTACGGCTTCCTGCCAACGATCGGGCAAGCCCGATCTGACATGGGCGATCCAGGCGTCGCGCGTGGCGACCACCATCGACGCCGCCGGTTGATCGGCGCTGGCGATCGCCGTCTGTCCCAAACTGTATCCGGCCTGCCGGAGCGACTGAACCACAGCGGGTGCGCCCGTCGCCTCATACAGAGAGCGGTTGACCCGCCTGAGCGCGTCGCCTCGAATATCCGGCTCATGCGTGCCAACACTCACCGACAGGCGCCTCCTGATGGCGTCAAGTTCGGCTTGAGCCGTAGCGATGACGGCTTCGGTTCCCTCGACGGCTTCACGCAGCTTTGCGCGGATCGGTTCCAAACCGATGCGATAGAGCGCCGACGTCGGGTAGACCGGAACGTTTCTCAAACCGTCGCGTTCGAGCAAAACCCTAACGTCAGCGAGCAACGTGTCGACGACGGACTCTGGGATGGTATCGACCTGATTGAGAATGACGATCATGTGATCGCGCCGCTCGCGCATGGCCGTAAGATAGCTTTCGTGGATGAGGTGATCGGCGTACTTTTGCGGATCAAGCACCCAGATGAGCACGTCGACCTGGGGAAGGACCTGATCCACCAGCACGGAATTGCCGATCTGCACCGAATCGTGATCAGGAAGGTCGAGGAGTACCAGGGAATCCAGATCATGCGTGCCCGTCGTGAGAATCGAGTGGTAATCGATTCTTCGGGAGGGGCGAACCCCTATCATGTCGAGGACGGCGTCGGCATTGGCATTCCACACGCAGGCGGAAGCCTCTTCGGTGGTTGGCCGAAGGTCGCCGGGGTCAGCGAAGTTCAATCCGGTTATAGCGTTGAAGAGCGTGGACTTGCCCCCTCCGGTTCCCCCGGCTAAGGCCGCAACGGTGACGCCGAAGCCAGCCCAGGCACGCGCCTCGACTGCCTGGAGCTCCTCGTTGGCGCGGGCGGCCACCCATGGGTCGAAGGAGTCTCCCCCGGCCTCGATGGCTTCGCGCAGTTTGGCGATCCTTTCGGCCACCCCCCGCATCTCGGGCTTCCTTGCCAGCGGCCCTCCGTCCAGCCCGGCAGCAGCCGCCTGTGAAACACCGTCAGGCTGCGTGTTGCCCGCGGATTCTTGTGCGTGATCCTCGTTCAATTCGTCTCCTTATCACACTCGATCTCGGTACTCGCTCGCCCGCAAGCGGAGCTGACGCCCGTTGCCCACCGGGATCTCGTCCAATACCGAAGTGTATGCGCCAACGACCCGAGATAGACCATCCTGCAGACGGATGGCGAGAGATTCTCTGGCCGGACGCAGCGCCTCCCCCAGGCCGACCGTCCGCAATGCCGTCTCGGCGCCGTTGACGCCTCCGGCCGCAGAACCCAACAATGCGGCAGTCCCCTCGCGTGTGAACCACGGGTTCTCGGAAACGGCTGCCACCGCATCCGCAAGGTCTTTCAGCCACTCGTCGATCACCTGGCTCGTGATCTCTGCCGTATCGATCCGCTCGGCCGCTTTGGCCCGGTAATCCTCGGTGTTGACAATATCCTCTCGCCAGCTCTTATCGATATCGTCCCGAAGCGTGACGACGGCCTGGCTGAAACCCACCTCAATGGCGCCACGAACACCTTCGAATACCGTCTTTGCCGCGGCATCGCGCTGATTTCTTCTGCGCCCATCGGAAACGCGCGGCTTTTCTCCCGACACGAGGGAGTCCAGAACGCCTCCCGTTGAGGCAAAGGTCAACCACGACGTCGTCGGCGCGCCTTGACCGTACCTGCCCGAACGCGCATTCGAAGCGAGTTTCGACATCGGCTGCTCGGATGCCGCCTTCGCGCGATCGGCAAGGCTCTGCACAGAGTTCGCCTGCATTTCCACGGCCTCCGAAAGCTCAATGAGCTGACGCCGCAAATCGGGGAGCATCGCATCGCTCATACGCTCGACAAGCACCTCTCCCACCCTCGTCGACGCAATGACGTGGAGCCAATCGCGGATTTCGGTCACATCCTCAGGATCGAGACGAGAATCGCGGGGACCTGCGTCGGGAACGATGAGCAAAGGCACCTCCCTCATCTCCGCCGAATCCAAACGTTCGGTGAGGTCCGCTCGGATTTTGGGCAGGGCTTCGAGAGTGACCCTGTTGAGGACCACCGCGGTGCTCATGCCTCGCTCGCTTGCCTCGACCAAGGTCTGCCAGGCCAGGGCGTCCCCATAGCGGGACGCTGTGGTGACGAACAGCCAGAAATCTGCGGCGTCAAGCAGGCGGCGCGAAATTTCACGATTATTGGCATCGACGGAGTCGAGATCGGGAGCGTCGACGAGGATGAGCCCGGCAATTGTCTTGTCGGTCACCACCACGCGGCCCATGTCGAGGATGGCGTGGCCTTCGATCGCTTTCGCGTCCTTCGGGTGGACGCAGATGACGGGTGTGCGCGTCGTAGGCCGGATGACCGACGCCGGAGAAATGTCTTCGCCGAGCAGCGAATTGAAGATCGTCGACTTGCCGGCGCCGGACGAGCCCCCGAGAACCGTCACGGTGGGAAGCCCGTCGGTTCTCAGATGCGGAAGGATCCTCGCGGCCAGTTGCGTGCGCAGCCGCTTGCGCGAGTCGTTGAGCTGCACAGATCCGGGAAGATCGAGCGGCAAACGCGCATTGTCGAGCGCCGAGATCGTTCGAGCGATGAGGTCGGCGAGATCGCTTCGGTTGTGCGGTGTCTTCACTCGTACATTATCGTCCATCATTAGACGTGAGTAGAAGTCAATCGCCCAACAGCTGAGCATTTCAACCATGAGCTTCACCCCACAAACCGATCGGAGCATGCGAAAGTCCCTTACTTCCGGTAAATTTAATGCTCAAGCCTCCATAGCTCAATGGATAGAGCAACGGCCTTCTAATCCGCAGGTTTCCGGTTCGAGTCCGGATGGGGGCGCCATGCCTTCCGCGTCGGCCTCGAGCCGATCGACGTTCAAAACAGACCTCGATTTCCAGGCCATGATCGCGTCAACGCAAGCCAAAACGGTTGATGGGTACCAAAAGGCGATCCGACTCCCTTACACAGCGAGTAGGATACCCATGTGAGCTACCGTGATATGAACAACCCCATCGTCTGGATCGACTGCGAAATGACGGGGCTCGATCTAGACACCGACGAGCTCGTCGAGGTCGCCGTCGTCGTGACCGATTCCGAGCTCAAACCTGCAGACGAAGGAATAGACGTTCTCATCCGCCCCAGCGACGCCGCAGTCGAGCACATGGGCGATTTCGTCCGGCAAATGCACACGGCTTCCGGACTCATCGAGGAGTGGAAGAACGGACTCGCGCTCGACGAAGCGCGCGAACAAGTATTGGCCTATATTCGAAAGCACGTTCCCGAGGCACACAAGGCTCCGCTCGGCGGCAACTCCGTGGGAACAGACAAGACCTTCCTCGAAAAGTACATGCCCGAGGTCGTTGAGCATCTCCATTACCGCCTCATTGACGTCTCGTCCATCAAGGAATTGGCCAAACGGTGGTATCCGCGCACCTATTTCGCGGCACCGGAGAAGACAGGAAACCACCGGGCCCTCGGCGACATTTACGATTCGATCGACGAGCTTCATTACTACCGCGACGCGCTCATGCCCACAGGCGACGGGCTGACCACAGAAGAGGCTCGATCCCTCGGCGCGCGTTATGCGGGAACCACCGCTCGTTTGGTCGCCAAGGCAAACGCGGCCAATTCTTCGAATGAAAATGGATAGGCGCAAACCTCTCATCTTCGAACGAGTACGTCCAAACCTCTCATTCGACGGGCAAGCTCAACTACAGGCAAGCCCGGGAACGCTCCGGTTCGTCCAACGCAACGCAGCGCAACTCCAGGCTCGCCCGGTCCGCTTCCCGCCCGATTAGAGGTTCGAACACCGTAAGAGAAGATGTCGAGGAACCGCGTCGCCCGCTCGGTCGAGGGGTGGTTGAAAAACTCCTGGGGCACGTTCTCCTCTACAATCTTGCCCGAGTCCATGAAGATCACACGATCCGCAATCGACCGCGCAAAGCCCATTTCATGGGTGACGATCACCATGGTCATGCCGTCGTGCGCCAATTCTGAAACGACGTCAAGAACCTCGCGAACCATCTCGGGATCCAGCGAGGCGGTCACTTCGTCAAGGAGCAGAACCTCGGGTCTCATCATGAGCGCCCTGACAATGGCTACGCGCTGCTTCTGACCGCCGGAGAGTTGACGCGGGAACGACTCGGCCTTCGAAAGCAGCCCCACACGTTTGAGGAGTTCACCGGCGCGCCTGGCCGAATCGGAACGATCTTCACGGAGGACCTTTGACGGGCCGAGCAGCAGGTTTTCCAGCACGTTCAAATGCGGAAAGAGCTCATAGCTTTGAAACACCATTCCGACCCGCTGCCGCAAGAGATTCCAGGGCAGCTGGTTGCTCGGGACGGACTCGCCGTTGAACGCGATGGTCCCGCCCTGAATCGATTCCAGTCCGTTGAGGGTGCGCAAGAGCGTCGATTTCCCGCAGCCCGACGGCCCCACGATGACGATCACCTCGCCTCGAGCCACATCGAAGGAAACGCCGTCCAGGGCGGTGAAATCGCCGTCATAGATTTTGACGACGTCGCGCACGCAGAGAGCGGGAACCGGACGCGACTGAGTTTCGGCTTGTCCGGCATCAGTCTTAGGCTTTGCGTCGCCGTCCAGAGAACGTGCGC
Organism: uncultured Actinomycetaceae bacterium; assembly: GCA_963531075.1. GTDB lineage: Bacteria > Actinomycetota > Actinomycetes > Actinomycetales > Actinomycetaceae > Peptidiphaga. Next base: position 5,237 of record CAUSGP010000092.1, read on the forward strand.
CGTCGGCTTCACGAGAGACGTGAGAAGAATCGGTCAATTGTTCCACTTCCGTTCGAGATACTTGGAGAACTGGGAGATGCTGTAGCAAACCGCGAAGTAGAGCAGGAAGATCATGCCGTAAATCCACAGCGCGGCCTTCGGGTACGCGAATCGATTTGCGTCGATAATCTGCTGACCCACCTTGAGCACTTCGGTGACGCCGATGAGCACCACAAGCGATGTCGTCATGATCATGCGGTTGGCCAGGTTGATGGTCAAAGGCAGCAGCCTTCTGACCGTTTGCGGCAAGATGACATGTAGATTCACCTGTGCTTTCGTCATTCCCAGTGCAAAGCCACTGGCGTATTGGTGGGCGGGGATCGACTGCACGGCACTGCGAACCAGGTCGCCCATTTCGGCTGTACCCCACACCGAGAAGACCAAAACCGCAGTCGTGAACCCTCCTAGGTTAATTCCCGTGTACGTCGCCAAACTGAAGTAGACGACGAAAAGAAGGACCAGCTGCGGCATGAAACGGACGAATTCGAGATACGCCCTCGTGAGGAAACGAAGGAGCGGATTCTTGCTCGTCATCGCTATGCCGACGAAAAGACCCAAAAAAATCGAAATCGCGAGAGCGAGCAGAGCGATGGACACGCTCGTCCACAAACCTTCGAGAAGCCGCAGGAAGTTCCTGCCCTGCCACAGAATCTCAATTCCCGAACTCTGCACGGCGCACCCTCCTTTCGAGGTAAGCACCGGCAAGGGAAACCGGCAGAATAATCGCGACGTAGAAGACGACAAGAAGGAAAAGCGCCTCCGTCGTGTCGTAGTCGTTTCCTATTTTCTCCCGTGCGACGTAGACCAGGTCATTGAGAGCGACGACTGACACGACCGACGTTTCTTTAATGAGGAAAATGACATTGGCCACCAGGGCCGCCACGGAACGCGAAAAGGCCTGGGGAACAATGACGTGAACCATGGTTTTGACGGGTGTCATTCCCAAAGATTGGGCGGATTCCCACTGAATCTTCCCGATGGAGTCGAACCCCGAGCGGAATGCTTCCGCCATGTATCCGCCGCCGAGAAAACTCAATCCGATGATCGCGCTGACTTCCGAGGATAGGAGTATTCCCGCTTTAGGCAGACCATAAAAGATAAAGAAGAGTTGAACGATGAGCGGCGTATTGCGCGAAAGCTCGATGTAAAGCCCCACAATTCGCCTGAGTGCGGGAATCTTCAGATATCGGACGATCGCACATACGAGGCCGATGGCAAGCGACACCACGATGCCGACGGCGGCAACCCTCACGGTGACGAGAGCCCCTTCCGCGAAATACGGCAAGTAGTCATGCAAGACTTTGGAATTCACCTTCGCCTGACCTTTCTTTCAGGCGACCCAGGCTGCCGAGGGGCCCGGGTCGCGGCGGAGCGCCGGCGGAATCGCCGACGTCGTGGCCGGGGTGAGAAAGTGTCGTTGTGGCACGTTCCCACCCGCTCAGGTCACTTGCCGTTTGCTTCCGGGGCTCCGGTCGCTTCCGGATTGCCATCCTTTTCGACCTTGCCGCCTTCGACGACAAGCTCATCGGGTTTGGCCGAATCCCCGTAAACGGGTTGAAGTGTCTTGTCGTAAGCCTTGTGGAAAAACTTCTCTTTGCCGAGCGTTACGAGCTCCTCGTTCAGCCATTCGCGCAGCGCATTGTTGCCTTTTTGGACCGCGCCCGCAATGGTGTCGACCGGGCCGAGTTGCGTGATACCCGTGACAAACTTGTCTTTGTTCTCCCCTTGCCGAGAATAGGCTAACGCCTCGGTGTTGTCGGTGACCCACACGTCGCCCCTGCCGTCGGCGAGTGCATTATAGACGTCTGAGTACTGGTCGTATTTTGCAGGTTTCCAATCGGGGTGCTTGGCTCGGATGTAGGAATCGGCGGTTGTGCCCTTGACCACGAGGATTTTCTTTCCCGCGATCTGATCCTCAGACGTGATCGGCGCATTCTTGTGCGAAACGGCGCCCAGTGAAACCTTCATGTAGGGATTGGCGAAATCGACCTTTTCGGCCCGCTCGGGCGTCACCGTGAAATTGGCGAGGATGATGTCGACCTTCCCGGAGGTCAAATATTCGACCCGCGAATCGGCGACGACAGGCACAAGTTCAAGCTTAACGCCCAAATCCTTCGCGATCCTCTTGGCGTACTCGACGTCGTAGCCGACATTCTTTCCGTTGGAATCGGTGTATCCGAACGGCGCTTTGTCGGCAAAGACGCCGATGCGCACCGTTCCCGCGGCTTTTATCTGCTCGGGAGTTCGCGCCCCGACTGGCTTGATGGAAGCCCCTTCGCTCCCTTTCGCCCCTTCCGACGCCCCGGGCTTTGAGTCGCGTGACGAGTCATTCGACATGAGTTTTTGAACTCCGAAATAGGCCAGCGCAAAAGCCGCGATTGCGACGATCAATGCGACCAGGTACTTCAGCCCTTTGCCTTTGCGGGAAGTCGCCTTCACCACCAGATCGTCGACGTCGCTTGTACCCTCGCCGCTCTTGTCGGAAGTATTGTTATCGGACATGGTTTTTCTCACTCTCGTTTAAGAAAACGTGGAAAATTAGACGAAAAGGCGCCGCTGCTTCTTATACGGTGGCAATGCGCCTCGGGCCCACCGTGGGCTCACGCCGATGCGCAATCCGGGAATCTTCTACCGGAATTTCAGAGGCGACAACAGCAAATGCCCGCGGTGAGCGGAAACATTCGGCACATCTTGTCGCTGATCATGGAAAAGACGTTAGCACGAAGTCATAGTGGAACTGCTAATCGGCCCGCGCGCAACCGACGGCTCCTTTGTTCTCTTAGCGCGAGTTAACACCGAAAATCCGGGATTCTCGTGGAAGAATGTTCCAGTTGGAAAGGTTAAATGTGGCAATCGTCTCCCACGCGACCTGTGGATTCGCCCCTCAGCGGGCACGCCCCCGCAGGCCGGAGATTTGCATGCGAAAGGCTTGCGAACAAGACAGTCGATTTTCGGAACCCGACATGGCCGATCTCCAACCACAACAACGATGGGAACAGTCGAATCCTTGAAGGAGGAAGCATGACCTTCGCAATAACCGGCGCCACCGGCAACATAGGCGGCGCAGTAGCGCGCTCGCTCCTCAATTCGGGAGTGGACGACGTACGCCTCCTC
>CAUSGP010000093.1:0-8386 GCA_963531075.1 uncultured Actinomycetaceae bacterium
AGACTGTGCGTTTTGTTCGTTTCACTCGTACTGTTCGTTGTGTCGCTGCTCCAAGACTGATCGTTGTTCTTCATTGAGACAGACCCGATTTTTCATTGGAATAGACTCGACGAAGACTGAGCAAATATCTTCACAAGCCCTTTGCGGCAGCTAGCCCGGTCGTTAGCCCTCCGCAGCTAGCCCAGCCGCAGCACCTCGGGCAGACGCGGCAGGCGTCGAACCGCTTCGTCGATAGCGGAGTCGGTTGCCGTGAGGGAGATTCGCACGCGGTCGCGCCCGGCCTCGCCGTAGAAATCTCCCGGGGCGACGACTATGCCCAGCTCGGCGCACGCCCGAACGATGTCCCAGCCGGTCGGCGCCTCTACAGCGCTGCCGCCATCGTGATTAGAACCAACCACGCTGCTGCCAACATCGGCACCGGAATCGCCAACCACGGCGTCAACGCCGCGGCTCGCATGAGCGACAGAATCGCCGCCAGCTGCGCTGCCGCCGGCATGGTTGCTGCCGCGAGTCACGCCATCGCTCGGCGCTTTTGCCGCCGCCCAAATGTAAAGCCCCGCCACAGACAGCGGGTCATTGACCAGACCCGCGGCGTCGAGCACCGCCAGGAGCTTCTCGCGCCTGCGCGCGTAGACTGCCCGCTGCTCGGCCACATGCGCGTCGTCGCCCAGCGCCCACGTCATCGCGGCCTGCACCGGCCCGGGCATGAGAAATCCTGCGTGCTTGCGAATCTCGGCAATCGGCCCGATCATCGCCGGGTCGCCCGCGAGGAAGGCCGCCCGGTAACCGGCCATATTCGACTGTTTGGACAGCGAATACAGGCACAGGAGGCCCGCGACGTCGCCGTCGCACACCCGCTCGTCCAGAATCGACGGCGCCTCGGAAACGTCCCACGCGAGCTCGGCGTAGCACTCGTCACTGGCAACCACGACGCCGCGCTCCCGCGCCCACTCGACGATCGCCCGCAGGCGCTCCACGCCGAGCACGTGCCCGTCAGGGTTTCCCGGAGAATTCAGCCAGAGCATGCTCATCGCGGGCCACGTCGAAGGGTCGGCGTCTGTGTCCACGGGCATGGGTGTGGCGCCAGCAAGGCGCGCGCCGACGTCGTACGTCGGGTAGGAGGCTCGCGGGAAGCCGACCGTATCCCCTGCCCCGAGCCCGAGAAGCGAAGGCAGCAAGGCCACCATTTCTTTCGAGCCGATCGTGGGAAGCACGCCTACCTCGGCGCGTACGCCGCGTCGGCGCTCCAACCACCCGCGAATGGCTGCACGCAGCTCGGCCGTTCCCACCGTCAGCGGATAGCCGTGGGCGTTGCAAGCCTCGGCCAAAGCCTCGCGCGCCCCCGGTGGAACCGAATCGACCGGCGTGCCGATCGTCAGATCCACAACGCCGTCAGGATGCGCCGCGGCGCGCTCCCGAATAGGCACAAGGGAATCCCACGGAAAATCTGGCAGTTGCGCGCTGAAGAGCCCCATCACTCCCCCTGAGGTGGAAGTCCTGCAACGTACGGATGGTCACTGCCCGTAGGTCCCAATTGCTGGGCTCCACCGGGAGAACCGAGGTTATCAAAGAACTCCGCATTGACAGATTCGAACACCGACCATTCCTCGGGAAGGTCATCTTCGTAATAGATGGCCTCCACGGGGCATACGGGCTCGCAAGCGCCACAGTCCACGCACTCGTCCGGGTGGATGTACAACGTCCGCTCACCCTCGTAAATGCAGTCGACCGGGCATTCGTCGACGCAAGCGCGATCCATGACGTCGACGCACGGAAGCGCGATGATGTACGGCATTTCCTTCCTTCTTTCTTCGTGACTACAAGCCTAGTCCTGTTTAGGACTTTTGGGCTATTGCGTCACTTACTGCACACAACTTTATGCGTGGGAGAGTACGTCCACTTGTAGCTGGAGTTATCGTGCACCTTCCCTCCGCGCGAAACCTTTCGCGAGACGGTCACGGTGAATCCCGGGTCTCCTGCGGGGGACGGCTCGCAGTTACGAGCCGGGTTGACCTTCGTCGTCGGAGAGACATGCGAATAGGGCTTTGACGTTGAAACGTCCACATCCCAATACTTGGTGGACCACAGTTTCGAGTACACCTTTCCGTCAGCAATCCAAGTGTCGATGACCGCACCATAAGGGGTGTTGTTCTTGAACCTCATATCGTACTTGCCCTCCCAAAGGGTCGATTCCATACCCATTGGGTAACGCGAGAAGTACTTCGAATGCGGCTTATGCTCCACATCCACGAACCCGGCCCGGTATCCCAGGTTGAAAGTATTTGTAGAAAGCTGGGAAAGGCCTCCGCCGAAGGCGGTCGAATTGAAACCGTTGTCCACGACGCCCGAGGGGACGAAACCGTGAGCTTTATCGATGGGCCCAAGCGTTTTGAGCAACGAAAACTCCTCGCCAGGCTTGACGAGCGTGTTCGCGACCTTTTCCGTGCCAACCTTGAGGTTCGTTGTGCGGATCGCATCATTGGTCAGCGGGGTTTCAATGGAGGAGACAACTTCTTTCACCCCCATCTTCTGGGCGTCTTCCGTCGTGAACTTCGCTGGAACAGACTTCGTCGTGACCTCGACAGTGCGGTCCCCCGTCGTCGCTGCTTCGGCCGCCGACTCGGCGAGCTTGGCCTCATCAACGCCAACGCCGTCTTCCGAGGGACTGATCTTCGGAGTCGTGTGGTTGACAATCTCGATCTTGGCATCCTTGCCTTCCTTGAGCTTGGAAGGAGCAGCCTTGCGCACGATGTCGCCCAATTTCTCCGCATCGAGTTTGATCTTCAGCTCACCATCCTTTTTCACAAAGGTAGCCACCGAAGCGAGCTGCTTTGGCGTAACGGAGACGGGCGTCGAATCGACCTTGACCGTGAGATTGCCAGAAACAAGCGGCTTGGCCAATTTCGTGAGGGCTTCTTGGGCCTGAGAGTCCTTGATCTCGGGTTCCTTTTCTTCGACCGGCAGAACGATCGTCTTCCCGTCAAGCATGGTCTCGGTAATCTTCTTGACCGACTCATCACGGTTGAGCGACACGCCCTTGTGAGCCTTGGTTACCTTGGGCTTGATTCCCACAAATTTTATCGATGCGTCAATCGGCTCGGTAACCGATTCCTTGACCATGCTATCGACGGTTGCCTTCATCTTGGATTCGTTCACATCGACGGTGGGAGCAACATCCGACCCTCCGGTCATGTTGTCCCATATGCGAACCGGATTGAGCGAGAAGCCAGCGAGGGAATCGACGGTGGCACGCTCATTGAACTTCGCGTCGACCGACGACGGCTCGAAGGTTTGCTCCTTGCCGCCAATCGATACCTTGACAGGCCCCGATAGACGGCTTGAAAGCTGGGATTTGAGCTTGGCCGCGGCATCCTCGCGAGACATGCCGCCGACCTTCACTCCCGCAACGGTGGTATTGCTGGGAATCTTGTCCGAGAAGTAGAAGGCGATTCCCACGTAAACAATCCCGAAAATGAGCGCTGCCGCGGCAACCCAGATCAGCGCCGACCGCTTCTGCCGAGCCTTTTCCGGGCGCTTCGCCCGTGCCTTCTCTAGGCTCTTTACCTTCTCTAGGCTCTTTGCCCGGGCTTTCTCCGGAAACTGCGCTCGCTCCTCTTCCGCAAATTCCGTCTGGACTTTCTCGGGACGGTTGTGTGAGCCTTCTTCTGAGGAACGTTCAGGCGTGGTTTCCCGCGGATGCGATGGATCGGCGACCTCCGAAGTTCCGGCGGGAGTGGCCGATTCGGCCTCCGCTTCTCCCGAGCCGGGCGCGACGGGTTCGACAAGGCCCGCCCAGGCGGCAGACCTCGAGAAAGAGCCAGCCTCGTCTTCCTCGCGCGCATCGGAGGACGGCGCCTCCGCCGTCGAATCGGCCGGCGACCCCGCGGAGTCCGGCATGCTCGAAGCGATGGCATCAAGTGCAGCCCTGTCAGAGGAAGCGTCGAAAGCGCGCGTATCCGAGGAGGCATCCATTCTCGGCGGAGCCAACGGAACATCAATATCCGAACGAGCAGGAATATCGGCGAATGTGTCAGAGGCAGCCGTCGCATCAGAGGCAGCCTCAGCATCCGACGCAGATCCGGTACTCGACAGTGTCCCTGTGCCCGAGGCATTCGCATCCGGAGCTTCCCTCGTACCGGAGACTGTCGCACGCGAAACGGCGGCAGAACCTAAATCAACCGACAAATCGGAAGTCGTCGTTGATCTCTGAGCAGCTCCTGCGTCCCGGGAAATCGCGGAATCGGAAAATTCCGAGGGCGCTTCGGGGGCCGGAATATCATTGAGATTTGACGCAATCGGCGAATCGGGGAGAATCTTCGCGTCGTTAAAAGTACCCTTCGCGTCGCCTAAAGCACCGGTGTGGGCCGTCCGTGAGTTTTTCTCAACGGCGTCGGCAGAGGCATCACCGCCGCCTTGCGGCTTTTCTGTTCGGTCTTCCGCGGGAACAGAGCCCTTGACGGATCCAACGGAGACTCCAGCGGACCCGATGGGACCCACCGAAGACGGAAATCGTTTGACCGCGGGAATCGTGGCGGTGTCGTCACCGCTGTCCAAGCTGCCCGGAAGAGAAGTTTCGTCACCGCGAATGGCCTGGTCGGCATGTTCTCGACGGTCGGCGTGAACGTCTTTACCGTATTGGCGACGGCTCTCTTCATGGGCGTTCCTTTGATGAGGGCGCTCGTCGCTGCGGTTCTCCTCACGACGTCTTTCTTCACGACGGTTCTCCTCGCGGACGCGTACATCGCGAGTGTGGCGGTGCTCGTCAGAGCGAGGGGCCGCAGTAGCGCTCGGCTCGGCGACGTCCCTTCCCACCCGCGCAGCCAAGCCATCCGTCAGGGAGGCGTCGGCGGAAGAATCAGGAGCTCCAACAGATATCTCACCGGCCTTGGCGTCGCCTGAAGTAGCGGACGCTTCGCTTCGAGCCTGCCCGGTCGCGGCCAAACCGGTATCCGTCGCTTTTGGTCGCTGTTTCGAGGCCCCAAATTCGGGTCTCGTCGAAGGCGCGGGTTTCGGTTCTACTGCCTCTGCCATCGACGGCGCATTGGGACCGGCCGGTTCCCGGCCCGTCGGCGAACCGGGAACGGACGATGCAGAAGACGAAGGAATAGATGCAGAAGACGAGGAAATAGCGGGCGAAGGTGTGGAAAGAGAAGACGCATCCTTTGACGTCGTCTCTTTGGCCTTTTCTGGTTTGGCAACTTCCTCAGCTGCTCGGGCCTTGCCGGTTTCTTCAGATTTGGCACGGGTTGCTTCAGACCGGGCATCCGCTTCAGGCGTGTTCCCAGCCTTGCCAGCGATCCTCGCCACGCCAGCGGCTCCGGCTCCGGCGACCTCAACCGCATCATCGCGCTTGGCCATGCCGGAAGTTCCAGTTTCGCTGGAAATCCCGCGAGCAGCCTGATCCACTTTGCCAGATCTGCCGGAGACACCAGCTTGATCAGCGACGTTGGCCTCACGGGGAGCCGACGTCTGGCCTGACTTGCCAGAGGTACCAGCTTGACCAGCCTTGCCAGAGGCACCCGCACCTATCCCGGCTTTATCGGCGGCCGTAGCCACACCGACGTCCGTCGCGGCATCCGCACCTGGGGCAACACGATCGGACATAGAAGCATCCGCGCCTGCGGTCACACGTTTGGCCGCAGGCACATCCGCAGCTCCAGTCTCGCGATCAGTTGCAGCGACATCGTCGCCTCCGGCGTTGCCGACTCCCGCCGTGCTCTTGAGCGCGTCCGCAACGTTGTCAGCAACTTTGGCACCAACGTTGTCACCAACTTTGGCACCCGCCTCGCCGCTCGATTGTGGCGCACCTTTAGCTGCGTCTCTCGCCTTGGATGCAGCTTCAGCCGCGCCCCCGGACTGAGATACACCTTTAACAGCGCTCTCCAACTTCGACGTGCCTCTAGCCAGATCCTCCGACCTGGACATACCTTTGGCTGCGTCCCCGGATTTAGACGCCACTTTGGCCGCACCCTCGGATTTAGACACGACTTTGACTGCGCCTTCCGACTTCGACGCGCCTTTAGCCCTGCCTTCCGCATTTGAGCCACCTTTGGCCACACTTCCCTTGGACGTGCCTCTGGCCGCCTTAGAAGCCTTCTTCGATCCCTTCGCCCCTTTGGGCCTCACGACGGGAATCGTGGCCGTGATATCCGGATCATAACTAGAATCGCCGGTGTCCTTCACGGCGTCTTGGTCCGAACTCGAGTCGTTGGTTCGTGCGTCGTCTTCCCGCTTGCCGTCTCTGGGACTACGGCCGTGCGCTGCGGACAAATCGGGAGCATCGGGGTTCTCGGGCTCTTGAGTCACGATGGATCCTTTCCTTCTTCTCCCCGGCGGGCACGAACCCACCCAGCGGGAACAATTGCGGAGACAGGTGCAAGAAACAGCCAGAATTGCGACACCCACTGATCGGCTGAGACAAACGAGTCATTGCTCGGTGGGTACATGAGGAGCCACACCGCTGTCCCTGCGACGCCAACGGCAGCGGCAAGCCAAGCGGTGATCCATCCGCATTCGATCATGAACCAGGCGCCCGTGGCCACGATCGCGGATGACAAAACCAGCCCGACGATTGGCATGTCTACCGGTCCGGCATGGACGATGGTCGCCAAAATTCCTACCACCGCCCCGCCGAGTAGACCGAGTATCATCTGTGCCGCTTTGCGCATCGTCACTTTCCCCTCCGGGCTCGCGCATTGGCCCTATATCGCTCCTGTGCGCCGAGAATGACCTTGCGGATGCGCACCGCCTCGGGCGTGACTTCGATGCATTCATCGTCGGCCGCGAATTCGATGGATTCCTCCAACGTCAGCTTCCGAGGAGCCTGAAGAGTTTCGAAGACGTCGGCCGTGGCTGAACGCATATTGGTCATCTCCTTGGCGCGAACGACGTTGACGTCCATGTCTTCGTCGCGGGGATTCTCCCCTACAACCTGCCCCTCGTACACCTCCTGACCTGGCTCGACGAAGAACGTCCCTCGATCCTCCAGTTTTTGCAGAGCGTAGGCGGTGACCTGGCCTAGCCGATCGGAAACGAGCGAGCCCGTCGCCCGCGATTCGATTGGCCCCGACCACGGCGCGTACCCGTCGCCGATGGAAGAAGCGATGCCGGTTCCCCTCGTTTGCGTGAGGAATTGCGAACGGAAGCCGATCATTCCCCGGGCCGGCACGACGAATTCCATGCGCACCCATCCCGAACCGTGATTAGACATGGTTTCCATCCGCCCCTTGCGCGCCGCCATAATCTGTGTGACCGCGCCGAGGTACTCCTCGGGAACGTCGATCGTGGTGCGCTCCATGGGCTCGTGCACCTTGCCATCGACTGTTTTCGTGACAACCTGCGGCTTGCCCACCGTCAATTCGAACCCTTCGCGCCGCATTTGCTCAATGAGAACCGCCAATGCGAGCTCTCCGCGATCCTGGACCTCCCATTGGTCGGGGCGGTCCGTGGGCAGCACCCTGATCGAGACATTGCCGATAAGTTCCGCGTCGAGCCGATCTTTGACCTGACGCGCAGTCAGTTTGTGCCCTTTTACCTTGCCGGCCAAAGGCGAGGTGTTGATGCCCACCGTCATAGAAATCGCGGGATCGTCGACGTGAATCGGCGGCAGCGGGCGAGGATCATCCATATCCACCAGGCAGTCGCCGATCGTGATGTCTTCGACACCCGCAATCGCGACGATGTCGCCCGCATAAGCGCTTTGCGCCGGCTCGCGAGTCAATCCGTTGGTCACGAGCAGCTCGGAAATGTGCACGCGCTCAAGGGTTCCGTCTTTGCGTGAAAGCCCAGCCCAGGCTCCCTTTTTCAATTCGCCCGAGTACACCCTCATCAGCGCGAGCCGCCCGAGGAACGGCGAAGCGTCAAGGTTGGTCACCTGGGCGACGAGGCCTGCCTCGCCGTCATATACAGGAGCGGGAATATAATGCAAGATCGCTTCGAAAAGCGGCTCCAAATCGCGGTTGGCAGGCAGTTCTCCGTCCTCCGGACGAAGCGTATCGGCATACCCCGCCTTTGCAGCGCAGAATATGACGGGAATCTCCAAAAGCTGATCGAGCACCGAATCGTCGGGGTCGTCAAGGTCGGAATAAAGCGAGAGAAGCAGATCCTGAGCTTCATTGACTACCTCGTCGATTCTGGCATCGGGGCGGTCGACCTTGTTGATCACAGTGATGACCGGAAGCTTCGCCTCAAGCGCTTTGCGCAGGACGAACCGGGTTTGGGGCAGCGGGCCTTCCGAAGCATCAACGAGCAGGACGACGCCGTCGACCATCGACAGCCCGCGTTCGACTTCCCCGCCAAAATCGGCGTGCCCTGGGGTGTCAATAACATTGATCGTCACTCCATCGGGCGCATTGACCTTGGAAGCCGAGGGCCCCGGGTAGTGGAT
>CAUSGP010000094.1:0-8239 GCA_963531075.1 uncultured Actinomycetaceae bacterium
TCGGCGAGGACGACATGATCGCCTGCCGGGAGGCCGGAATTGGGACGGTCGTTCCGGTCGACGACGGAGGCTGCTTCACCGCCGAAGTCCCCGATTACGAGGGTTTGCAGGTCTTCGACGCAAACAAGCCGATCATCGCTGATTTGCGCGATTCGAGCGGGCCGTTGGCCGCGATCGAGAGGGACAGGCGAGCCGTGCTCGTCCAGCGCAAGAGCTACGTCCACAGCTATCCGCATTGCTGGCGCTGCCGCAAGCCACTCATCTACAAGGCTGTGTCTTCCTGGTTCGTCAAGGTGACGGCCCTGCGGGACCGCATGGTCGAGCTCAACCAAGAGATCACGTGGACGCCCGAGCACGTCAAAGACGGAATCTTCGGCAACTGGCTGGCCGGGGCGCGCGATTGGTCGATCTCACGAAATCGTTACTGGGGCGCCCCGATTCCCGTGTGGGTCAGCGACGATCCGAACTATCCCCGCGTGGACGTCTACGGCTCCTTCGCCGAGCTGGAGAGGGACTTCGGCGTGGAAATCACCGATCTGCACCGTCCGTTCATCGATACCTTGACTCGGGCAAATCCCGATGATCCGAGCGGGAAATCGACCATGCGCAGGGTGAGCGACGTTCTCGATTGCTGGTTCGAATCCGGCTCGATGCCCTTCGCCCAAGTGCACTATCCGTTCGAAAACAGGGAGTGGTTCGACAACCACTACCCGGGCGATTTCATCGTCGAGTACATCGGGCAAACCCGCGGCTGGTTCTACACTCTCCACGTGCTCGCCACCGCGCTATTTGACCGTCCGGCTTTCCGCAATTGCGTTTCTCACGGAATCGTTCTGGGCAACGACGGGCGAAAGATGTCGAAATCGTTGCGCAACTACCCCGACGTTTCGGAAGTGTTTGCCAATCACGGGTCTGATGCCATGCGCTGGTTCCTCATGAGCTCGCCAGTGGTACGCGGGGGCAATCTCGTGGTCAAGGAGGCCGCGATCCGTGACGCCGTACGGCAGGTGCTTCTTCCGCTGTGGAACACCTACTACTTCTTCACCCTCTACGCGGGAGCGGCCGACGGCGGCCAGGGTTACCTCGCTGAATATGTCGATGTGGGGGATGCAGAAGCCCTCGCTGCCCTGGACGTCCAGGACCGTTACGTTCTGGCTCACACGAAGAGGCTGGCAGATGGCGTGAGAGAGGATCTGGATGCCTTCGACATCTCCTCGGCCTGCCAAAAGGTGCGCGATTATATCGACATGCTCACAAACTGGTATGTGCGCACATCGCGAGATCGCTTCTGGAACGAGGATGAGAAGGCCTTCGACACCCTGTACACGGTTCTTGTCAACCTGTCGAAGATCCTTGCGCCACTCCTTCCTCTTTTGACGGAGGAAATGTACAAGGGCCTCACCGGCGAACGCTCGGTCCATCTGACCGATTGGCCAGAGCTTCCCGAAACCTGTGACGCCCCCGAGCTGGTTGCCCAAATGGACGAGGTTCGGGAGATCGTCTCCGCCGGTCACTCGCTGCGCAAGGCGAATAAGCTCCGGGTACGGCTGCCGCTGAGAACCCTGTGGGTCGTGTCGAACGAGGATCTCGCCGGCTTCTCCGATCTCATCGCCTCGGAGGTCAACGTCAAGGAAGTCCGACTCGAGAATATCGAGACATGCGGCATGACGGTGACTCGCGAGCTCGCCGTGCTTCCGCGCGAACTTGCTCCAGAACAGCGCAAACTTACGTCGTCGCTGTTCAAGGCGGCCCGCGAAGGGGCTTGGGAAGAAGTCGACGGGGGAGTGCTCGTGCACACCGAGCCTCCGGTTCGTTTGAGCGACGGGCAGTACACTTTGACGACGGCTGTGGTGGCCGACGACGAAGGTGCAGTGGCGACAATCCTTCCATCGGGCTCGTATATAGCCTTGGACATCAACGTAGACGCCGAGCTCGAAGCCGAAGGCTATGCGCGCGACGTCGTCCGGGCAGTGCAAGAGGCCCGCAGATCCGCCAATCTGCACGTCTCCGACAGGATCGCCCTCACGCTTGGGGTTCCCGAGAAGTGGGTGGGAGCCGTCGAACGGCACATCGATTTCATCGCGGGTGAGACGCTCGCCGTTCGCACCCGCGTCGAAACGGCCGCGGAGCTGACGGTCGACGTCGAAAAAGCCTGATATCGGAACCAAACGAACGCTCGAGCGAAGATGAACGGAGGGCCGATGCGAACCGACGGCTTGTCACACGAAGGCGAGATTCCCGGCGAAGCAGACGTTCCCGGCGAACCGGAAGAGAGCGCCATCGGGAAAGAAATCGGGCCCGGGCGGGAAACCCGGGACGAAACAGCCCAGCGTGAAGCGCTCGAGGCTGCCGAAGACGAGGAAGCTGCCGAAGACGAGGAATTCGACGCGGCCATCAAAGCGATCGTCTCTTCGGGCCTCATTGCTGGTCCAGATCCGAGCGTCGTTGAGGACATCGCCGGTCAGGCCGAGCCCAGCTCTCCGCCGGAAGCCGTTGCCGAAGCGGAGAAGATCGCCCTAGACGGCGCGGTGGATGCCGTTTACCGATCGATCCTCACGCGTGCCCCTGAACACAAGGTCCAACCCTCGCTCGAGCGTGTGCGAGAGGCGCTGGACATGTTGGGCAATCCTGAGCGCGCATTTCGTTCGGTTCACCTCACGGGGACCAACGGGAAGACATCCACGGCCCGAATGATCGAGGCACTTCTGCGTGAACGGGGTCTGCGTACCGGCAGATTTACGTCGCCCCACCTGACATCGGTTCGCGAGCGCATGACGATCGACGGCATGGCGATCTCGCGGGAAGATTTCCTCGCTGCATGGCAGGACGTCGAACCGGTTGTCGAGATGGTCGATCGCCGGTCCGAGGCGGGCGGCGGCCCTCGGATGAGCTTCTTCGAAGTCTTCACGGTCATGGCTTACGTTGCCTTCGCGAATGCTGCGGTCGATGTGGCCGTCGTCGAAGTTGGAATGGGCGGGCTATGGGATGCGACAAACGTGATTGAGGCTGACGTCGCCGTCATTCTTCCCATCGCCATGGACCACGAACGTTGGTTGGGCCATACGATCGAGGAAATTGCCCGGGAGAAGGTGGGAATCGTCAAGCCTGGCTGCGTTGTCATTTCTGCCGAACAGGATGAGGAAGCCGGCGAGGTCATAGCCGAAGCCGCCCGAATCGCCAGGGCGAGCCTCACCGTGGAAGGCCCTTCGCTGCACGTCGTCTCGCGTGAGACAGCCGTCGGAGGCCAGTTGGTCACCCTTCAAACCCCTGCCGCGCGCTACGAGGACGTTCCGCTCGCTCTCAAAGGCGCTCATCAGGCGCGCAACGCCGCCATCGCCTTGGCTGCGACAGAAGCCTTTTTCGGACATACCGCGCTTGCACCAGACGTTGTCGAGCATGCATTCATGTCTGTATCTTCCCCCGGGCGTCTCGAAACGGTCCGGAGCTCGCCCACGGTGGTCGTTGATGCCGCGCACAATCCTCACGGTGCTCAGGCTACCGCGGATGCTCTGCGCGAATACTTCCCGGGAAAATTAACTGGAGTTGTGGGAATGATGGCGGACAAGGATGTTGAAGGATTCCTGGGGGTGCTCGAACCGGTCCTTGACTTCGTCGTCGCCACTGATATCGCTTCTGATAGGGCGATGGACGCCGACGAACTAGCGGATATAGCCGGCGGAGTCTTTGGAGAAGAACGCGTTGTTGTTGAACGGAATCTAGCTGATGCCATCGATCGGGCGGCGAGCTTGGCCGAGTCCGATGATCGGGCTCCTATGGCTTCGCCCGCGGTTGTCGTTCTGGGATCCATCCAATTGGTGGCCGCGGCCCGCACACTTATGGGCAAGCCGGGAGCAGACGAGGCGTAGCTCTGGGCCGCTCCGGGCCAACTATCTTCTTGCCCAAGTTTCGTGCCCTCGATGCCCGTGCTCCAGGTTCCGCATTCCGTTGGGGTGTAGTTGTCGTCGAGACGATAGAGCTGTGGTTGGAACGATGGAGTTGTGGTCGGGACGATGGATGTATGTTCCGGCCGGCTGTCGTGGAACAATAAGTCTATGGATTCTCAGCGCATCTTCATTCTGGTTAAACCCGACGGGGTTGAGCGGGGACTTGTGGGTGTCATACTCGGACGCATAGAGGCCAAGGGCTACAAGCTCGAGGATCTCAGGATGATGCGGGCCAGAGAGGACATTCTTCGCGAGCATTACGCTCACATTGTGGATAAACCGTTCTTCCCGGGAATAGTGGAGTACATGACCCGAGGCCCGGTGGTCGCGGCTATTTTCAGCGGCGAGAACGTAGTTGAGGGAGTGCGGGCCCTGACGGGCGCGACAAATCCCACTCAAGCTGTTCCAGGTTCGATTCGCGGTGATTTGGCCCGCGAATGGGGTCACGGAAACATCGAAAATCTCATCCATGCCTCCGATTCGAACGAGAACGCGGAGAAGGAAATATCGCTTTGGTTCGATTGATCTGAAAGGAAATAGTAAATGTCAGATAAGGGCACGGGATATGCCCGTGAAGTCGTCATCACCGACGACGGCGGCCTCCACGTTAGGCCGGCCGCTCAACTTGCCCAGCTGGTGAAGACCTTGGGCGGGAACCTTTTCATCAACGACGTCTCAGCCGACTCGGCGACGGAGCTCATGGCCGCCGGTTTCCGTGAGGGGCAGACGGTGACGGTTTCCAGCCCCAATCCGGACAAGCGCGATGCCGTCGACGCGATCGCAGACCGCATTGCCGGCGGTCTCGCCAACGCCAGATGGGAATGAGGCAGCCGAGCATGGCGCAATGGTTTTGACGGTTTGACCTGCGCCCCGGCAGGCTCTTATCTGCGCCATCTGCTCAGATGCTTACGCTAGCAGGCTCAGAGACGACGCAGATATGAATGTGGGGCCGGATGCAATGCATCCGGCCCCACATTCATATCGCTTTCGCGTTATTTCTTGGTGATGAATCCCTTGGAGGCCAACCAATCTCGGGCAACCGTCGAAGGGTCCTGGCCTTCGACGTCGACCTTCAAGTTCAACTTCCGCATTTCATCGTCCGTCAACAACGTCGAAATCTGATTGAAGTAGGTTCCCAATTTGGGGAACTGCTTGATAAGCGACGTCCGGTATACGGGGGAGACATTATATGCGGGGAAGAATTTCCGGTCATCTTTGAGCACCGTCAATTTAAGGGATTTGATGCGTCCGTCGGTTGCGAAGACCTCGCCGAAATTGCATGATCCCCTATCGGTGGCAGTGTAGATCGTTCCCGTGTCCATGACCGAAATGTTTTGTTCGGGTATCCCTTTGGCGTTTCCGCGCGGGATTCCATACTTCTTGAGAAGCGGATTGAGTCCGTCGGTTCGGGAGTTGAACTCGGCGTCCACGCAGAGTGTGCGGTCGGCTGGTGGAAGCTTCGAGATGTCGGAAAGCTTCGAGAGTTTCTTTTCCTTCGCGTACTCTTCTCGTACCGCCAGGGCATACGTGTTGTTCAGCTTGGCGGGCCTGCCCCACGTCAAACCGTTGGAGCGATCTTCGTTGCGGACCGCTGTCCACTGGGCCTCTTTGTCAGGGATTCCTTTTTCGTGACCCATGTAGGTCAGCCAGGCCGTTCCCGTGTATTCCCAACCGAGATTGGTTTGACCATTGACCATGAGTTTGCGAGCGGGTTCCGAGCCCGGAATGCTCGTCATGTCCACGACGTCGAAGCCAGAGGCCTCGGCCGTGTAAACGGCGATCTTGCCCAGAACGAGCTGCTCGGTGAAGCTCTTCGAGCCCACGGTGATCTTTGTCCCTTTCGCTCCTGGGATTGGCTTGATTTTGCCGGGACCGACGGGGGCGATGCCCGACGTCGACGGTTGCAGGCCGCATGCAGCCAAACCCATCAGGCAGGAGATCAGAAGAGCGAGAGCACTTTTTCTTTTCAATCGCATTTTCACAGCCCCCTCGGGTAGAAGACGAATTCCACAACGCGTGCCGCCCAATCGACGGCGAGTGCGAGAACGGCAACCAGAAGTGAACCGAAAACGAGAACTTTCGTCAGGTTCAGGTTAACGCCCGTCGTGATGAGAAGGCCCAGGCCGCCGCCTTTGACGAATGTCGCCAATGTCGCGCTTCCCACTAGAAGCACGAGGGCCGTGCGGATGCCCGAAAGCATAGCCGGAACTGCGAGGGGAAGCTCAACTCTGGTAAGGACGGACATATTGGACATTCCCATGCCCCGGGCCGCCTCAACGAGCCGGGGATCGACCGCTCGCAATCCCACCATCGTGTTCTTCAATACCGGCAAGAAGGCGTAGACGACCAAGCTCACCAATGCGGCCGTGTATCCGAAGTCGAGCCAGAAGGCGAAGAGGACGATGAGACCCACGGTCGGTGCAGCTTGGCCGATGTTGGCCAGCATCATGACGGGCGAGGACAAGCGACGAAAAGGCTTCCTCGTGAGAATGATCCCGATGGGGATCGCCAAGGCCAACACGATAGCCGCGGAGACCAGGGTCAGATTGAGATGCTCCAGCGTGAGTTTGCGCAGCTGGTTCAGGTCGAGGGTAACTCTTTCAGTTTCGCTCAGATCCGCAGTATTCAGCCATACAAACATGGCGATGAGGATGATGAGCAGGGCAATGGGCTGGACGAGCAGGCTCTTCCAGGTTAGGCCATTGACCTCTTTCCTTGCTTTGCTCATGCACTCTCACCACTGCTCTCGGAAGCCGTCTCCAAATTCTCGGCTTTCGCTTCCTCGGAAGCGGACTCTTCCTCGGAGGTGGATTCTTCTGTGGAGGCGCCCTCGTTGTGGCCCATCGGCGCGTCAGGGGTGTCTTCCGGGCTTTTCGAGGAAATTTCCTCCATGGCCCGGATAACGGTATTGACCGTTATCACACCAAGAAAACGACCGCGCTTGCCGTGGACGAGCGCCTGCGTCGATCCTGCGACGAGCATGGAGTCAAGGGCGTCGTCAAGCGAGGAACTGATGCCAACGAGCGGGAAGTCGTCGGAATACTTTGTTTTCACCCTTTCCGTGCGCAAAAGTTGCTTAGGGGTGACCCAGCCGACGGGGCGTTCCTTCAGATCGAGAACCACCGCGTGACGCACTCCGGCGTCGTTGATCCGCTTGGCAACCTCGCGGGTTTCCTCGCCGGGGCGGGTGCGAACCGCATCCTTCAACTGGACCGAACTGACCTTTGCCAGCCCCAGTTGGCGCAAGCCTGCGCCGGAGCCAATGAAATCCTCAACAAACTCGTTCGCGGGGTTCGCCAAAATCTGGTCTGGCGTGTCGTACTGCATGATATGGCCGCCCGCATTAAAGATGACGATCCAATCGCCGAGTTTGATGGCCTCGTCGAAATCGTGCGTCACGAAGACGACGGTCTTGTGAAGCTCCGATTGGATGTGGATCAGCTCATCTTGAAGGCGCTGACGGGTGATGGGATCGACGGCTCCGAAGGGTTCGTCCATGAGCAGAACCGGAGGATCGGCGGCCAGTGCCCGGGCCACTCCGACGCGCTGCTGCTGGCCTCCCGAAAGCTCTTTCGGATACCGATTGCGATACTCACCCGGCTCGAGGGAGACCAGGTCGAGTAGTTCGTCAACACGGTCGGCAATCCGTTTCTTTTCCCATCCGAGGAGCTTGGGCACCAGGGCGATATTCTCGGCCACCGTCATGTGCGGGAGGAGGCCTCCTGCCTGGATGACGTAACCGATACCCCGGCGTAGTTGATCGCCGTTCATTTTGGTGACGTCGTCGCCGTTAATGACGATGCGTCCGGACGTGGGCTCGATGAGCCTGTTGATCATCTTGAGAGTCGTAGTCTTCCCGCATCCCGAAGGGCCGACGAACATGACCGTTTGGCCTGCGGGGATTTCCAATGTGAGATGGTCGACGGCGGGCTGGGCGCCCCCGTAGTCTTTCGTCACCTCTTCGAGGATAATTGTGGCTCCCGTGATGGAGGGATCGTCGCTGGGCGAATCGGTCGCAAGCAATTGATTGGCAGAGTTGTCAGACATTTATACCTCGTGAAATCGTCAGACGGCCGAGAAGAACGAGGAGGCCGTCGAGTATGAACGCCAGCAGGATGATTGCCAGAACGCCGGTGAGGACGGATTCGAAAGAATTCGCTCCGCCCAGACGTGAAAGGCCGGCGAAAATGTAACCTCCGAGCCCAGGTCCCAGGACATAAGCGGAAATTGCCGCGATGCCCATGGACATTTGGGCCGAAACCCGCATACCAGCAAGAATGACCGGCCAGGCAAGG
>CAUSGP010000095.1:0-8230 GCA_963531075.1 uncultured Actinomycetaceae bacterium
TATGAATGGGCGCCGTGGTCGACCACCTCGTGGCCTCCTTCGCGGAGCTTGCCCGCGATGTATTCCTTGAGCTCAAAACCCGCGTGGTCCGTTGCAATGTGTATCCGCATGGAAACATGATACCGGTCACTGACCGGCAAAAGTACACGGCAGCGGCCGAATCGGCAAAAATCCAGTGAAAGAGTCCACTCCTCCGTTGCTCGGCCTAGGTCGCTCGGCTGAACGTAACCGGCTCAGATCAACTCGCACTCCTAGATCACCCAACGCCGTAGATCACAGGCCGCGCGGCGGATTCGCCTAGGTAACCAAGCTCTGGAAAACTAATCCCATGTCCAACGAAATCCTCGCTCGCGTCCTTGACGGCGCAGATCCTGCTGTCAGAGTCCAAGATGATCTTTTCCGAGCAGTCAACGGCTCATGGATAAAAAACAAGGAGATTCCGGCCGATCTCACGGGTTACGGTTCTCTCGTCAAACTCAGGCTTGAATCAGAGGCCAATGTGCGTTCGATCATTGAGGATCTTGCTTCAAGCGCCCCCGAAGGCGACGCCAAGAAGATTTCCGACCTCTTTTCGTCGTGGATGGACACGGAAAAGCTCAATTCCCTCGGTGTCGCGCCGTTAAACGAGGATTTCGCGCTCGTGGAGGCCGCTTCGAATCACGAAGAGCTCGCAGAGGCAGTCGGCACCCTGATGTCCACCGGCGTTGCATCATTTTTCTCAGCCGGCGTCGGAACGGATATCAATGATCCGACCCGATACGTCACCTTCATCTCGCAATCGGGGCTGGGCCTTCCCGACGAGGCTTACTATCGCGAAGAACAACACGCGAAAACCCTCGGAATCTACAAGGATTTCATTCCTGACTTTCTAGAACTGTGCGGAGCATCTTCGGCCGCTTCCGCAACGCAAGCTGAGACAATCCTCCGCTTGGAAAAGGAATTCGCCTCAACGCACATGACTCTCGTCGACCGACGCGACCCTGAAAAATACAACAACCCATTCAAATGGGCCGATTTCATCGCTTCCGCACCCGGCTTCGCATGGGAGCGGGCACTTCGCGCGATGGGCGCACCAATGGAAAAAATCGACTCGGTACTCGTTTCAACGCCCAAGGCACTCACAGCCTCCGCCGCCATCTGGGCCCGCACCGGATTGGACGATCTCAAAGCTTACACTCGCTGGCGCATCCTTCGCGCCCGAGCAACCTTTCTCACGGAAGAAATCGACGAGGCAAATTTCGACTTCTACGGGCGAGTGCTAGGAGGCTCTACCGAACAGCGTGAACGATGGAAGCGCGGAGTCGCCGTCGTCGAGGATTCTCTAGGCGAAGCGCTTGGCCGGGAGTACGCCGCCCGTCATTTCCCGCCCGAGCACAAGGAGAAAATGCTGCAACTGGTGGGTGACCTCCTCGAAGCCTACCGACGATCCATTCGCGATCTCGACTGGATGGGCGAGGAAACCAAAGCAAAAGCTCTGGCCAAAGTGGAGGCCTTTTCCCTCAAAATAGGCTATCCCGACACGTGGCGCGATTACTCGAATCTCACGATCGGCAACGATCTTGTGGAGAATATTCGCGCGACCAATAGATGGGAGAATGCGCGAGATTTCGCGAAGCTCGGCGGCCCAGTGGACAAGTCCGAATGGCTCATGTTCCCCCAGACGGTCAATGCATACTATTACCCGGTGTGGAACGAGATCGTTTTCCCCGCGGCCATCCTGCAATTTCCCTTCTTCGACCCGGACAGGGACGCGGCTTTGAATTATGGGGCCATCGGAGCCGTTATCGGTCACGAAATCGGTCACGGCTTCGACGACCAAGGTTCCAAGTTCGACGCCGACGGGGCCATTCGCAATTGGTGGACCGATGCCGACCGCGCCGCTTTCGACGAGCGCACTCGCTCCCTCGTCTCCCAGTACGACGCCTACATTCCCTCCGAACTGGGCCCTGACGGCCCCCATGTCAACGGTCACCTGACCCTTGGCGAGAACATCGGCGATCTCGGGGGCTTGTCCATCGCTCTGAAAGCTTACGGGATAGCATTGGAGCGCGAAGGCAAGACTTTCGACGAGGCCGATGTCATTGATGGATACACGGCCGTTCAGCGTTTCTTCCTCTCGTGGGCGCGCGTATGGCGTTTCATCAACAGGGTGGAGCGCGCGGAAACCCAGCTCGCCACCGACCCTCATTCTCCCAACGAGTTCCGCACCAATGGCGTGGTCAAGAACATTGACGCCTTCGCGGAAGCCTTCGGCCTTCAGCCCGGCGACGGCCTCTACTTGCCACCCGAGGAGCGTGTGCGCATCTGGTAGCCACGGCTTCGTCCCTGCGGAGGCTTTAGCTTTCCGGCCGTTGCGGAGGCCTCCGCCACTATTGCGGAGGCCTTGTCGGCCGCTACCCCGGCTTTTCGCCACTATCGCAGCCATTCGGCAGGGTTCTGGCCGAGTTGGACGGAGCCCTGCCACGCCAGAGAAACTGGCGGTTGCGTCACTCGTCACGCGGGGTTACACGAGACCCGAGAAACATGAAGCGACTTCCGTCACTCACCTCTTGATCATGATATTGATTCTCATTATTATCGAAAGTATGGCAGCTTCACACAGACACACAATCGCCTCCCTGATTGTTGCCGGAATGCTTGCAGTTGCGGGCTCTTCGGCTTCTGCGGCAAAAGCCGCGGCATTCGAATCCGGTTCCGATCAAGGCAATACACTCGACGCGAACGGTAAACGCGAGGAAGTTTCCTCGTTCAAGCCTCGCGTGGTCGTCGCCTACGACGGCGGCCTCCTTACCCTCGACGGAACAACGGGAAAGGCCGTGGGACGCACCGAGCGCAAAGGATTTTTGCGTCTGAGCCCCTCTGGCGATGGTCGTCACCTCTTTATTTCCGACGGCAGTGCTTTTCAGCTCTTCGACGTCGGGCTGATTACCAAGCAACATAAGGACCGCACTCACTACTATGTCGCTCCTCCCAAACTCACCAACACTCGATTGGACGTGGGGGAAACCGGGCACGTCATCAGCAACGCCGGACGCACATCGCTTTTCTCCGAAAGCGATGCCTCGGTTCGCACGATAGCGGCCTCCGCACTTGAAGACGGCAAGCTCACGGCAGATGAGATCGCGATATCCACGGCCGGAGAACCGCACCACGGAACTGCCGTTCCTTTATCCAACGGCAATATGCTGGTGACGAAGGGGACGGAGGAGGAACATCACACCATTCAGGAGGTGGATCGAAACGGGAAGGTCGTCACCGAAACGACGAATTGCCCAGAGACGCATGGAGCTGCGTCCGCCAAACCCAATGCGAATGGCGACGTCATTTCTTTCGGATGCATCAACGGCCCCGTTGTCTATCGAGACGGCGCCTTCCACAAAGTCCCCGTCTCCGAGGAATACCAGCGTTCCGGAAATCAATTCGGCTCCACTGCCTCTCCCTACGTGCTCGCGGACTACAAAACGATCAAGCCCGCCGAGAACGCAAAGGGGGTAACGGAAAGGCCCACGGTCGTCGGGCTCATCAACACCGCTGATAACACGGTGAAGAAGGTCGACCTCGGATCTCCCTACTGGTTCCGCTCCTTTGCCCGCGGAAAGAAAGGCGAAGGCTTGGTTTTGACCTATAACGGCAATCTCAACATTCTCGATCCTGCGACGGGCACGGTCACGAAGAAGGTCAAAGTTGTCAAAAAATGGCGGGAAAAAGACGATTGGAAACAGCCCGGCCCCAACGTCAAGACGGTCGGCGACTACGCTTACGTCACTGAGCCATCGGCAAAAAAGATCCACCTCGTGAAAATTTCGACGGGAAAGCTCGTCACATCGTTTAGCCTCAACGTGGTTCCCAACGAGATGTGGGCGTTGAACGGCAAGAAAGAGTCGGGCGCGAGCGGATGAGGCAAGCACGACCGACGTCGAAGCGGGGCCGCATAAGATGTGCGGCCCCGCTTTTTCTTTGCCGAAAACGCGTACCCTTGTAACGAACAATCTGCCCGCAGCTTGGCGTCGGATCAACTCTTCGATCGAAAGGGCTCTCCGAGCAGGTCAAGCCTTTGATCGGAGTAGCTCTCCGATCGGAGCTATTCTTCGATCGAAGGGTCTCTTCGACCTGACCGACTATTCGAAAGGACATACATGCCAGGGACAAACCTCTCCCGCGACGAGGCGGCTAAGCGTTCCGAACAGATCGCAACGAATTCTTACCGGATATACCTTGATTTGGCCACGGGATCGGAAACGACTTTTATATCGATCACGGAAATCGACTTCACCGCGGCCCCCGGGGCATCGACGTTCCTCGACATCATGGCCGAATCAGTGAACAAAGTGGTTCTCAATGGGAACGTGCTTGACGTCGACGCCTTCGCCGACTCCCGCTTCCCGCTCGAAGATCTCGCACCGACCAACACCGTCCGCGTTGAGGCGACGATGAACTATTCGCGCACCGGCGAAGGCCTGCACCGCTACGTCGACCCGGCCGATGGCGAGGTCTATCTCTATTCCCAATTCGAAGTGGCGGATGCACGCCGCGTTTTCGCTTGCTTCGAGCAGCCCGACCTTAAAGCGGATTTCTCCCTGACGATTGATGCGCCCGATTCGTGGACTGTGCTGTCCAATTCTCCCTCGCCCAAGCCCGTCGCCACACGTGAAGGCGTTTACACATGGCCGTTCACGCCCACCGAGCGCATGTCCACCTACCTCGTATCAATCATCGCTGGCCCCTACGCGAGCGTGAAGGGCGACGTCTACCATTCGGTGGACGGCCGCGAGATCCCTCTGGGCATTTGGGCGCGCAAATCGCTCATCGAATACGTCGACGCTGATGAGATCTACGAGGTGACAAAGCAGGGCTTCGAATTCTACGAAGCTAACTACGGCTTCCCCTACCCGTTCCGCAAGTACGATCAGATTTTCTGCCCGGAGTACAATGCTGGCGCGATGGAGCATCCCGGCAACGTGACGCTGGTCGAATCCTACATTTTCCGGACGAAACCGACCGGTGCCCTGATCGACCGCCGGGTCATCACAATCCTCCACGAGCAGGCGCACATGTGGTTCGGCGACCTCGTGACGATGAAGTGGTGGGACGATCTGTGGCTCAACGAGTCCTTCGCGGAGTTCATGAGCCATCTGGCAGCCGTGAAGAATACCCGTTGGAAGGACGCCTGGGTGACTTTCCTGGCATCGGAAAAGTCAGGTGCCATTCAGCAGGATCTCCTCCCCTCAACTCACCCGGTGGCAGCCGACATCCGCGATATTGAGGATGTGCTCGTCAATTTCGATCAGATCACCTACGGCAAGGGTGCCTCCGTGCTTAAGCAGCTCGTGGCGTGGGTCGGTTTGGAGGAGTTCCTTGCCGGAGTACGCTCCTACATCGCCAAGTACGCGTGGGGCAACGCCACATTGGCCGACCTTTTAGCCGAGCTGGAGACGACGTCGGGCCGGGACCTTTCGCGCTGGACGAAGGTGTGGCTCCAGGAGGCGGGCGCCAATATCCTTTCCCCCGAAATTGTTAAGAAGGACGATGTCATCGAGTCTTTCGCCGTTCGCCAAGAGTCCGACGGGCGCTCCTCCCTGCGCCCCCACCGCATCGGCGTTGGCGGATTCGACGTCGTCAACGGAAAGCTGACCCGCACGTTCTCCACCGAACTGGACATTGATGGCGAACTGACAGAGGTGCCTGAACTGGCGGGCGTCAAGCGGCCAGCTCTGCTTCTCATCAATGACGAGGATCTAGCGTACGCAAAGATTCGCCTGGACGAGCGATCGCTGGCCACGGCGGTCGAGCACCTCGATGCTTTCGAGGACCGCCTTGCGCGAACGAACGTCGTTTTCGCCGCTTGGGACATGTGCCGTGACGGCCTCATGAGCGCCACCGACTATGCCAACATCGTCCTCAAGGCTCTGCCCGACGAAACGGACGGCACCGTTTTGCGCTTTATTCTTGGCCAGCTCGCAACCGCGGTGACCGTCTACTCCGCCCCAGCCAAACGCGAAGCCCTGCACAATGCGGTTGCCGCGCGAATCTTCGAGATTCTCGCGGGGGCCGAACCCGGTTCGGACAATCAGCTTCAGGTGGCTGCTGCCGCCATGCGTCTGGCGAAGACGGGTGAGCAGCTCGATCGTATCGCCGGATGGCTGGAGGGCGAGGGCCTGCCCGAGGGATACGTGGTCGACGCCGAGGTTCGCTGGGGAATCATCATCACTTTGGCCGCCGCCGGTCGCATTGGCGAGGCCGAAATCGCCGAAGAGTACGCTAAGGATTCGACCTCTTACGGTCAGATCTTCTCCGCACAAGCGCGCGGTGCCCTTCCTGACCCCTCCGTCCGGGAAAAGGTGTGGAAGGAAATTACCGGAGACTTCGAGTCGAACACCGTCCAGCGCAATCTCGCGCTCGGCTCACGGCGCGCGACGCCGGAGTCGCTCGTTCCCTACGGCGCTCGATACTACGAGGATGCCCGTGCCCAGTGGGACAACCATTCGGTAGAGATCGCCCGCAACATGTTGGAGTACGCTTTTCCGATCGTTCTTGCAGGGCGCACGGACCTGGGAGTCGACATCGTCGCCTTGGGCGAGAAATGGCTGGAAGACAATAAGGATGCCGCCCCCGCGTGCATCCGTCTGGTTTCCGAGTCGGTCGACTCGGCCCAGCGCGCGGTGCGTGCGCAGGCCGTCGACGCTGGAAAGTAGGAGCCGATTCCGACGGCTGCGAAACGACGTCGGTAACTGTCGATAACTACGGGAGCTGTCGAGCGGAAGTCGACGAGTGAAAGTCGACAAGCGATAGTCGGCTCCGGCAGGCGAAAACCGACGTCGGCGAGAGGGAAACGACGATGGTCACTGCGAGTGTTATCGGCAAGTGAGGATTGTCGCCGACGAGGGAGACCGGGGTGACCGGGGTTTAGTCTGTTAAGGAGGCTGGCAAGTCAAACGGGGCGGACGCTGCTCGCGTCCGCCCCGTTCGTCTGCTTCAGACAAAGCAGTTACACCGCGGAATTTCTACACGTTTTCCTGGCGGAAAGCGGCGCCTTCCTCTTGGAAAGTCTTTCTGACTTGCCCGATACGGCCTTCATCGAAGCACCCTCCGCTCTTTCCCTTGCGTAGATCCTCCTGGTTCATTCGCTCCTACCGTTGATTTAAGAAAAATCGAATATCTAGACTTCGGCTCTATCATTTCGTTTCTGTTCCGGTCAGTCAGCTCCCGCCAACCGGTCTCAATCGATAGTAAAAAGTAGCTTTCCCGCCTCAATCTTGGCCTCGGCCTGCAGCGAAAGCCGAGTCGGCAGCATGTTTCCCATGCACACGACAGGGGTGCAGATGCTCAGCTCAGCTTCCTGCGCGACGGACGTATTCCACACAGCGATCGGCTGACCGGCAGAAACCTCACGCCCATCACCTATAAGCGGGAGGAAACCTTTGCCTTTCAACTTCACGGTGTCTACCCCCAGATGGACAAGAACCTCATGCCCTCCAGAGGTGACGATTATGTAGGCGTGAGGCGTGGCCTTCTTTACGACGCCCACACAAGGCGACAAAACAGTCAATCCCCCAGGGAAAGGCTCGATTGCCCATCCAGGGCCTACAATCCCAGCAGAAAAAACCGGATCGGGAACCGTTGTCAAAGCGGC
This sequence comes from uncultured Actinomycetaceae bacterium, assembly GCA_963531075.1. GTDB lineage: Bacteria > Actinomycetota > Actinomycetes > Actinomycetales > Actinomycetaceae > Peptidiphaga. The sequence goes on from CAUSGP010000095.1 coordinate 7,631, forward strand.
CACAGTTCCCGATACCGGCGCGTGGACGGCAATCGACATGGACTATTTGCGTAGCGACTCCATGGTCTCGCTCAACTGGTCGGCCTCCGGGCCAACGACAACCTGAACTACGGAATCTTGAAGCACCACGCCGAAAGCCCCCGCCTGGCGCAAAGCCGCCTCGTCGACTTGCGCAGGATCGGCGACTTCGACGCGGATACGCGTAATGCACGCCTCAATGTCCTTGACATTGTCCTTGCCACCGATTCCGGCCAGAATCGCTTCAGCTTTTTCGCTCATGTTCCTCCGATCTTCAGCCCGCGTGTGCTGCGGGTCTCGTATTCAAGCCTACTGTGCCCTCGGAAGATCGTACACCCACTGCGACATGTTTTCCTTCCGCTTGCAATCGGGTCATCTCACACCGGGTAAGCGACATTAGGCGCCGCAAGCGAATACCGACTGCATGGGCGAGTGATTCACAAACAAATGCAGAAATCCGCGAAGGGGTAGGCGCTTCACGATCGCAACTCGGGCCTGCCCCTGCTCTCGTGCAATTGCGTCATAAAAGCATCGACAAGCGAATTTAGCCGGGAATTGCCGGACAAATCTTCAATGAGGACA
>CAUSGP010000096.1:0-8197 GCA_963531075.1 uncultured Actinomycetaceae bacterium
GCCGTCGCCAAGCGGCTGGGCGGGCCCATCCTGCTTTACGCATTCCCCACGGCCGTCGCCTTCTCTGTGATGCACGTGTTCGTTCCACCGCACCCCGGCCCGGTTTCCACATCGACCTTCTACGGCGTCAACCTCGGCTACCTCATGGTGGTCGGCATCATTTTCGCGATCCCCACCTTCTACGTCACCGGCGTGCTCTGGGGCCGCCACTGCGCAAAGAAGTTCCCGAACATCGACATTTCCAAGACGATCTTCGGCGCGCGGACCGAACCTGTTGAAAATCCGCCGAGGGTCGCCACCGTCGTGGGCATCCTCCTCCTTCCGATGTTCCTCATCCTCCTCAACACATCCGTCGATTTCATGACGAAGGCGGGAACGTTCGGCGAGTACAACGCCGACCCCAAGCTTTCCCACGTCAGCCTGCCGCTGTGGGCGCAAGTTTTCAATCTGCTCGGAAAACCGGGTGTGGCTCTGCTCATCGCCGTTCTTGTCGCGATTCCCGTGCTCGGAACCTCCAAGGGAGTGCACGGAACGGCCCTGGAAAAGCTCCTCGACTCGGCGCTTGGGCCCATTGCCTCGGTCGTCTTCATCACCGGCGCGGGAGGCATGTTCGGCGGCGTTCTTCGCGCCTCCGGCATCGGCGACGCCCTCAAGCACATGCTCGACAACCTCGGTGTCCCGGTCATCATCGCCGCTTACATCATCGCGGTGGCTCTGCGCCTCGCCCAGGGTTCGGCCACGGTCGCCCTGACGACGGCGGCCGGCCTCATGTCCGCGGGCGTCCTCGGCGGCGGTTACAACGAGCTCCAAATCGTCGCCATCACCCTGGCCACCGCCGCGGGTTCCGTTTTCGCCTCGCACGTCAACGACTCCGGCTTCTGGCTGGTGGGCAGGCTCCTCGGCATGGACACGGCCACAACCCTGCGCACATGGACGGTGCAGCAAACGCTTGAATCCCTCATGGTGTTCGCGCTGTCCGCCCTGTTGTTCGTCGTGGCCTAGCCGGACGGGGCGAGGCCGCCGGGGCGAATCGTTGAGAAACAACCTGACCAAAAGAACAGCGAGGAGCGAAAGTGAAAACCCTCTTCATTCATGGCCGCGAGGATATCCGCCTTGAGGACGTGCCCATGCCCGAGCCGGGGTCCGGCGAGGTCCGCCTGCGCATCGCCTACGTCGGCATCTGCGGCTCGGACCTGCATTACTACTTCAACGGCGCCAACGGAGCTTTCGTCGTCAAGGAGCCGATGGCGCCGGGGCACGAGGTTTCCGGGGTCGTCGACTTCGACCCGTCAGGAAAGCTCGCATCCGGCACCCCCGTGACGGTCCATCCGGCGACATTCGGCGAGCCACTCCCTGGAATCGAGGACAAGCGCCACCTTTTCCCAGGCGGCAGCTACCTCGGCTCGGCCTCCACCCACCCGCACACGCAGGGAGGGATGAGCGAATTTCTGATCGTCAAGGATTTCATGGTGCGACCGCTGCCCGAGGGCATGGACCTTCGCGTGGCCGCGCTGGCCGAGCCCCTGGGCGTAGCGCTGCACGGAATCAACGTGGCCGGCGGCGTCGAGGGCAAAAGCGTGGTGGTCTCGGGGTCAGGGCCGATCGGCCTGCTCGCGGCTGCGGCGGCCGTTGCGAAAGGCGCGGCCGAGGTCGTCTCCACCGACGTCCTGGCCGGGCCGCTGGACCGGGCGCGGCGGCTGGGGGCGCGCCCGGTGCGAGTCGGCGGGGGAAGCTCGGACGACGCAGACCCGGCCGGTGGGGCCGAACGCGTGGATAGAGCGAGTGGCTCAGGCTCGGCTCCGGGTGGCTTGAGCTCAGGTGGTGCGGATACCGAAGGCCTCCCTCACGGGCACTTCGACGTCGCCCTCGAATGCTCAGGAATCCCCGCGGCAGTCTCGGCGATCATCGAGGCCGTCCGGCCAGCCGGAATCCATGCCCAGATCGGGATGATGGGAGCCGGGCCGCAACCGATCGCGCTGGCCTCACTCATCGCCAAGGAAATCCAACTTCACGGGTGTTTCCGTTTCAACACCGAGATTGACGAAGCGATCGAGCTTCTAGCCGCCCACCCGGAGATCGCCGACGTGGTCGTCACCCACGTTTTCGCCGGCAATTCGGCAAATTCGGCGGTCGAGGCGTTCACGACGGCGAAGGACTCCGACGCCTCGGGAAAGGTGCTCGTAGACATGCGAGCCTGAACGGGACCGCCCGGTGGCGACTGTGACGCGGCCGGGCCGGTATTCCCGCACTCCGCCACCGGTGCAACGTCGCCCTAGTGACTGCGCAGGCCGGGACCCGTAGAATCGTGTTGAACGCCGCTGCATCGCAGCTCGGCGGTTGGTTGATTGCTTGCGCAGACGGGTTGCTTGCTTACGGTTGGTCAGCTGCCCGGCCGGCACGCCCACTCATCCGGCGTCGCCGACCTGCGCGGACGACGACGTCAAGAGTGCGCCCCAAAAGGAATGCACCCATCGAATACACCCCACCCCACAACGAAATACGCCCACCCCCACAATGACGAGGATTCTCATGCCAATCACCTTCGATCAGCTCACTGCCCATCGCATCATTCCCGTGGCGGCAATCGACGCCGCCGAAGCGGCCGTGCCTCTGGCGCGCGCCCTCGTTGCGGGCGGACTTTCGGTGCTTGAGATACCGTTGCGCACCGAGGCCGCGGCCGACGCGATCGCCTCAATCAGCGACGATGAGGAACTGGCCGACGCGGGCATGATCGTCGGTGCGGGCACCGTCATCAGAGTGCCGCAGGTGGAGACGGCCTTCGAAGCGGGTGCCGAATTCGTGGTTTCTCCCGGCTTTTCGCGACGAGTGGTGCAGCATACCCTCGGCATGGGCATGCTGCCGCTGCCGGGCGTCTCCGACGCGACCGACCTCATGTCCGCGATCGACGCCGGAGTGACCGACGTCAACGTCTTTCCCGCGGCCGCATCCGGCGGTTCGGCCGCGATACGCGCGCTTTCCGCGCCTTTCGGCGATGTGCGCTTCGTGCCCACGGGCGGCATTTCCGCAAGCAACGCGGCAGAGTACTTGGCCATCCCCTCCGTCGCTGCGGTGGGAACCTCGTGGGTGGTGCCGCATAGACTCGTCAAGGCTGGAAACTGGGCCGAGATCACGCGGATCACCGAGGCCGCCGTCGCGCTGGTCAATGCCGTGCAGAAGATGTGAGATTAGTGCTCAGAAATGTGGGAGCGGCTCAAGTGCGTAAAGGCGAGTCAAGTACGTGACCGCAGCTCAAGTGCATAAAGGCGGCTCAAGTACGTAAAGGCGGCTCAAGCCCCTTCCGTTGCCTCGTACACCTCGTTTTCCCCTTTTGATTTGGGGGCTTTGTCCTTTTTCGGTTTGGGAACCGAAAGGAAAGCGAGTCCGCCGGCAATCAGAGCCGCATTAAAATACATGCGTCTATCGGCAAAGTACATGCGTCTATCGGCGCGTGTTTCTTACCGCGGCCGCGAAAAACATCTCTTCACTCCGCACAAACCCGAGCGGTCACTGCCAGGAGACCGCACCTGCCGCTACCCCGGACGTTCGGACACCATCGCGCACGGGCAGATCCACCACGCCCCGCCGTGGCAGGCCGGAGGCGAGACAAACCTGGCAAATGCGGTTTTGCTGCGCTCGCACCATCGTTCCCTCGCCCATCGCGAAGCCATCTCCATTCGACACCACGATGGAGGTTTTATCTTCGCACAAGACGGCAGAATAATCGTTGGAATAGGCAGAGAGGAAAGGACATCGTAGAAGCAAGATTCAGAACTTAAAAGACGCTCCGAATACACACGGTGATTTCCTCATTGGTCTACGCTTAGTGCTATGGGCCTGGCAGACATCGTTCGCCAAATCGAGCGTGAGAACAACCGCCGTGGGATCGTTTCCCGCCGCAAAAAGGGTTGGCTTCCGCGCTTGTACCCGTACACGGGGTACGGTTCGACGTCCGCCGTCCGCGTCATGGCTCGGGCACTCATGGCCAATCCCAACGCTACCGACTGGCACATGGCTTTTGCACAGCAAGCCAAACGCGGATGGCGGCAATTTTTCACCACCCAAGTCGGGTACCTACCCGTCACCGTCACCGTCAACGAGCGTCACGTCGAGACTTTCACATCCGAGTCAGGCTACATCGACCTCCTCATCGAAGACCACGGGCTTGAACCAGGGAGGCATTGCGTAACGATCACCCCAGCCGCCGGCGAGCCAGTGCAGGCGCCGGTTATCATCGTCGACCCGGGCGTGAGCACGGGAATCATCTCGGATGTCGATGACACGATCATGATCACCTGGCTCCCACGCCCGATGCTCGCGCTCTGGAACTCCTTCGTCCTGCACACCAACGCCCGAAAGGCCGTCCCGGGAATCGCCGAGTTCTACTCGGCAATCCTCGAAAAATACCCCGGCGCGCCCGTCTTCTACCTGTCGACGGGCGCATGGAACACGGCGCCCACCCTCAGCCACTTCATCCGCGAACACCACCTCCCCGACGGCCCGCTGCTCCTAACCGACTGGGGACCGACCCCAACCGGCCTCTTCCGCTCGGGCCAAGAGCACAAAAGGACGCAGCTGCGTAACCTTCTCATCATGTTTCCCCACATCACGTGGATTCTTGTCGGCGACGACGGGCAGCACGACCCGCTCATCTACGCCGACCTCGCGCGCGAACATCCCTCCCGCGTCGAATTCATTGCACTGCGCATGCTCGACGCCGTCGAACAGGTGCTCACCCACGGAATGCCGGGAAACCGCGAGGGCAAACTCGCCGGCCACGCCAGCCGCCACGTGCCCACAATCTACGGCCGCGACGGATACGAGCTTCTCGCCCGCTGGCGAACCGAAGATTTCATATGAACGGGGTATACCGCGACATCAGCAGGGTTTATCGCGACAACAACAGGTCCGTGAACAACAGCTTATGCATCTGTGTGCAACAGCAACTAGCCCTCCAGGAGTGCGGGGCGCGCAGATGCCTGACCCCAGCGCCTTCCGGCTAGCAGGAGCCTCATCGTTCTCTCTGCAGCGTCGGCCAAGGCGTCGCGTCCGCCGGCAAGCGCTTCCTCCAAAGTGGTTACTCCCGCCACGATCGGCACGAGACCGACGAAACCGTGGGAGTACAGCTCCTCGACGCCCTCGCCAAGATGCCCGGCGAAGGCGACGATCGGCACTCCCCCCGCCGCACGTGCGACTCCGGAAAGGGTTTTGCCCATAAGCGTCTGGCGGTCCATCGCACCTTCGCCGGTGAAGACAAAGTCCGCTCCTTCGGCGGCCTTCGCGAGCCCGACGGCTTCTACGACGAGGTCTGCACCAGATTGCAGTTCCCCGCCGAGAAACGCGGAGAAGGCGTAGCCCAAACCGCCGGCTGCACCCGCCCCGGGAGCCGCAGCAAAGGAGTCAAGGTGACCGGCCGTTCTCGCCAAGCGCTCTAGAGTCTTATCCAGGAAAGCGACGTCTTCTGGGGACGCACCCTTCTGCGGACCATAGACGGCAGACGACCCGCGCGGGCCAAGCAGCGGATTGTCGACGTCGCAGGCGATCTTGAAAGTCGCCTCAGCCGCTCGCGGATCCAGCCCGGAAGCGTCGATCGAGTTGAGCCGTTCGATGGAGGCGGGAGAACCGTCAAGCTCGTCGCCCTCGGCATCGAGAAAACGCACCCCGAGGGCACGCAGCATCCCAGCGCCGCCGTCGTTCGTGGCCGAACCGCCGATGCCAAACAGAAACTCGCGCGCCCCGCCGTCGAGCGCAGCGAGGATCATCTGTCCGACGCCGAAAGTGCTGGCCTCGCGGATGCGGCGCCGCTCGGGCGGCGTCATGCCCAAGCCGATGGCCTGAGCGCACTCCATGACGGCCAACCCATCGGCGAGGGCGAAACGGGCGACGGCAGGGCGCCCGTACGCGTCACGCACCGGCGCTTCCACTGCGTTGAGGCCAAGTGCGTCACCGAGGGATTCGGTGAAACCTTCGCCACCGTCGGCCATAGGGACCTCCGGGCAATCGGCGTCGGGCACAACCCGGCGCACCCCTTCGGCCAATGCGGTCGCGGCTTCGGCGGCGCTCATCGACTCCTTGAAACTGTCGGGCGCACATACGATCTTCATTGAACCTCTTCCTGCTGCGCTTGTGCTAGAGCCTTTCGACCCGCCTGGCCGGTGCTCAGCCTTTGCCGTCTGAGCCTCTCCGAGCGCTAAAGACAGGTACGCTCACGCACGCCAATCCACGAAACCGCGTGGACGCTGAGCCTCGAGCTCTCGGGCGCGTCTCATAAGCAGAGGACTCGTTCATCGAGGACCCTCGCTGCGCCTGGAGCTCTTGAACGCGTCACTCCTCGGCCGTGCACCTCTCGAGCGTCACTCCTCGGGCTCGCCGGGGTGAAGCTCGATATCCGAGAGCTTCTCGTAGTACTTGAGCAGGCCGGAATGGTCGTCGGTGTCGAAGCCGTCGCCCTGGAGCACGCTCATCATGTCGCGGACGGCCGCCGTGAGCGGCAACGGCGAGTTCACGCCGTGGCCGGTGTCGAGAACGTTGTTGAGGTCCTTGATGTGCAGATTGATGCGGAAACCGGGGGCGAAGTTCCGGGCAAGCATCATAGGCACCTTGGCGTCCATGACCGTCGATCCGGCCAAACCTCCGCGTATCGCCTGGAACACGGCCTCGGGGTCCACGCCGGATTTCTGCGCCAGCACGAACGCCTCCGCACATGCGGCGATGTTGACGGCAACGATGGTCTGGTTGGCGAGTTTCGCGATGTTGCCGGCCCCGATGGCGCCGACGTAGGTCACCGATCCGGCCATGACGTCAAGGATGGGCGCTACTTTCTCGAACAGAGCCTTGTCTCCGCCGACCATGACAGCCAGAGTCCCGTCGATCGCCTTGGGCTCGCCGCCGGAGACCGGCGCATCAAGCATGGGGATCCCAACCTTCGCCAGTTCGTCGTGAACCTCGCGCGAAACAAGCGGCGCGATTGAAGACATATCGACGTAGACGAGGCCTTCGTGGGCGCCTTCGGCGATCCCGTTCTCGCCGAGCGCGACGGTCTTGACATGCGGCGAATTGGGAAGCATCGTGATGACAAGCTCCGAGGCCAGGGCCGCTTCTTTGGCATTGGCGACGGCGGTGGCTCCTTGCGCGACGAGGTCGTCCACCGCTTCCTTATGGAAATCGTTAACGTAGAGCTCGTGCCCCGCCTTGACGAGGTTCTTGGCCATTGGACGGCCCATGATGCCGAGTCCGATGAAACCGATCTTCATGGAAATCTCCTTCTAGATAATGGGGCGCACGCCTCTCCAGTGAGGTGTCGCCTCCCGAATATGGAAACCGCAGCTCGAGTCTATACCAAGAACCCCGTGAAAGCAGTAATTTTTCCGCTTCGTGGAATTTTTTGTTCGCTCTACGAAAGAATTTGTTTTATGGAGTTGTGCAAAAGAACATAAGTTACACGAAAGAATATGAGAAAGCGTTGATTCCCGGTGAATATGGCTTCCTTATGAATGTCGGCTCCCGACAAATGTCGCTTCCCGTCGAATAAAGCGTCATTCTTCGAGGATGCGACGGCGGCGCAGTCGACGACGTCGGCTGGTCATTGTCTTCTCGCGTCGCCATTTCTCCCCGCGACGCTTGTCGAGGCGAACCTTCTCACGCTGGGCTTTGTCCAGGCGCATCGTGCGCTCGACTGCTTTGACCCGAGAGTACTCTTCGAAACTCAACCGGACGCGTTGGGTGAGCGAATAATCGTTGTTGACGGGCAGTTTCCACTTGAACCACCGGGCTGAAATGCACAGGATTCCGCCCACGGACGTCCCGAGGACGAGCGCCAAGAAGGGCCTGTGAATGTGCCACATGAGGATCGCCGGCCATGTCGCAACGAGCGCCCCTGTCGCGTAGAGCGTGTTTCCGCCGAAGATGGCGGGGGCCCTCCCCACGGCGACATCGCGGAACATGCCGCCGCCAACTCCGGTTATGACGCCCAGAAGCATGGCGGGGCCTATGCCATACCCCGCCTCAAGGGTTTTGATCGCGCCGGTCGCTGACCATGTGCTCACCACGAAGGCGTCGGCCACGATGAAAAAACGATTCCACCATTTGCCGGTCATCCGCAGCGCGAAGGCGATGACTGCTCCCAAAAAAGCCCCGCCCAAATAGAACGGATTAGTCAATGCCACGGGCGGGCCGTGCTGAAGCAAAGCGTCTCGCAGCA
>CAUSGP010000097.1:0-8172 GCA_963531075.1 uncultured Actinomycetaceae bacterium
GTGGATCGGCTTCTCTATCGCGGCGCTTGCCCTGACCCTGTTTGTTCGTCGCTGTCTGCACAGCGACGAACCTCTTCTGGATCTCGCCTTGTTCCGCAATCGACAGTTCACCGCTGGCATCGTGGCGGCGTTAGGCACTACATTTTCGCTCTTGGCTGCGATACTTGTCATTTCACAATGGCTCCAGCTGGTGCAGGGCGACACCCCCATTCAGACCGGCATTCACCTCATTCCCGCGGCTGTCGCGGGCGCCGTCGCGTCTGTCCTCGCCCCTGCCTTCAGCCGTGTCATCGGGGCGAGGGCAGTTCTTGCCGGCGGCCTTGCCGTTGCAGGCCTCGGCATGGTCCTCATTGGCCTTCAGGGCTCTACATTAAGCTTGACGATGGTCATCGCCTCGCTTGTTCTCGTTGGTTTTGGCACCGGCTCACTCGCCATTGCCTCGGCCATGATCATGGGAGGTTCCCCGGAAGACCGCGCAGGAAATGCGGGAGCGTTGGAAGAGACGTCCTACGAACTTGGCGGCGTTCTAGGCGTGGCCGTCCTTGGCAGCGTTTCGGCACTCGTGTACAAGGCAGAATTTGCCGCCGACGCCGCTTTCGCCCAACTCCAGCAATACGACGCCGGTTTGGCCGAGCGCGCGAAGGAATCCCTCGGTGCGGCGACGGCGATAGCCAACGATGCCGGGATACCGGAGCTTGCCAGGCGAGCCGGGGCCGCTTTTACGCGTTCCTTCGAGGTCACCGGCCTCGTTGGCGGTGTGCTGATGTTGGCCGTTGCGGCGACGGTCTTCTTCCTTGCACCGAAAGGGACGAAGATCATGGGCGAGCATTGACGGCTTGTTCTCGCGCACCGTGCAGGGTAGGCGGAGTGAGCAGATCGGCTCTTGTTTTCGCGGGCTTTGTAGGCCTCGCAGAAAAATGAAGAATTTGCCCATGCTCGCGCCTCTGCCGTGCTATTGCACCGAGGGGCGCGAGCGGGCGTGGGAGCAAGAGTGCGTGAACGCATTGGCGGTGCCGCGGCGCGGGAAGCGCGGGCATGCGCCAGGACGAAGCACAGATCTGATCGTTTGATTCGATGGGCTTCGCCACGTTCGCCGCTTAACCATGGGAAAATGGGGAAAAATCGGGCATTCGGAGGTTCGGGAAGCAGAATGTGGCAGTTCTCCATTCCCAACACACTACGACTACGGGTGGAAAAGCTGTAGATTTGTAGTGTTAGTGCCGGGAACAGTGGAGGATCTATGCGTCGACTCGGAAGCAGATACATCCTCGATGAGCGCATCGGAAAGGGTGCTCAGGGGGAGGTGTGGATAGGCCGTGCCTCTGGTGGCCACTCACGTGATACCGTTCCCGAGACCTTCGCTTTCAAAATTCTGCGGACCGATCTCGTTGAGGAACCGGGGTTCGTCGAACGCTTCATCAAAGAACGCTCGACCCTCTTGCGAGTGTCCTCGCCATATGTCATCAACGTTCGTGATTTCGTCGTCGAAGGCACAACCCTCGCGCTCGTCATGGATTACGTCCCCGGCGGTGACTTACGCGGTTACGTCAAGAAGTTCGGGCCTTTGCCTCCTGCGGATGTCGCGCACCTGGGTGCCGCTGTCGCCGAAGGTCTCACCGCGGTGCACGACGCTGGCATTTTGCATCGGGACGTCAAACCCGCCAATATTCTCCTTGACTTTTCAACGACGCCGATGACGCCGCGCGTTGTCGATTTCGGAATCGCTCGAATCATTGATGCCGCCGGGGCCAGCCATCTTACGGGCGTCATCGGCACTCCGCTATACATGGCGCCCGAAGTGCTTTCGGGTGAGATCCCTGGCACTCAGGCCGACATCTACTCCCTCGGGGTGGTCCTCTACGAGATGTGCTGCGGAGTCACGCCTTTCGTCGGTAGCATTTCGGAGTTGCTCGGGCAGCACCTTCATCGGGTTCCCGGACGCCCCGAAGGCCTTCCCGACCCCCTGTGGAACCTGATCTCCGCGATGCTTTTGAAGGTTCCGCAAAAAAGACCCACGGCGGCCGACGTCGCGAGCAACCTACGTGCGCTGATGCCCGAATTCGAAGGCATTCCAGCGGCGCCGCAGATACAGGCGCCTCCGGCGTCGATCCCGTCGACGGAACTCGCAGACGCGGGCATGCCCGTTCCGTCCGCGCAGCAGTATCCTCAAGCTGCGTTTGCGGCGACGTCACCGCAGGTATCGGCCTCCAGCCCTATCTCCTATGTGCCGAACCAGCTTCCTCATACGTTGGACTCTGCGTCTTCCTTCCCCGGGGTACCCCAAGGCTATGGGCAGACGATGGCGGGAGGCTACGGGACGCAAAGCTACCCTCACATGTCTCAGACCGCCAGAATCGGTGCCGCGAAGAGGCGGGGAAAGAAACGCAGTAGAGGGAAAATCGCGTTTGTCTCGTTGACTGTCGTGGCCTTGGTGGCCGCTGGCGCATGGGGGGTGGGCAGGCTCATCGGAGAGGAAGAGGAACCTAAGCGAGCCGTTGCCGATTTGCCGGCGGGCAGTAGGTTTTTCGAACAACGCCGTATAAAAAATGCCTATAGCGTGACGATTTCCCCCGATCGCAGCCTCCTTGCCGCCAGTGACATAAGCAAGTGGACGCTCTATCACCTCACAGGGGAAAACAAGAAGGCTATCGCTACGAAAAGGTGTTACGACAGCAAAACGGATTTTTGGAACAATTCCTCCTTCTTGTGCGACGCAGGCTCGTCGGCGACGATCATTCGTTCGAACGGGGACATTTATCAGCCGCCCGGCCCGAATTCTCACAATCTGGTCGGAACCGACGGCAAGGTCACGGTGGTGATCGCCGACAGGTACGCCGGGGACATCGTTGGCCTCAATTCCGCCGGGAAGGAAATTTGGCGGGCGTACGGGGAATACCATGAAGCCATTGTCCAAAACGGTTTCGTTCTCTCCTACGACACCGATAAGAAACTCGTACGCATTCTTTCCGTTACCACAGGTACAGTTTTGCAATCTGTGGATACCGACGAGGATCCGGATCTCAAGGAGAATCCGCATCCTCTGGGGTTCGGAATAGACGCCGGAATGAAGGCCTTCTACCGCATTGAGAACGGTTTTTACACGATATGGGACGCCGAAGGCAAGGAGAAGTTCCGGGGCAAGGCTAAAGTTACGCCAAACAATTGGGTGATCTCGTCGCCAGAGGTTTCTCCCAAGGATCTTAAAGATCTGTTTGATGCCTCTCCTGACGTGCGTGCCATGAGCATTCTAGGCGACGAGAAGATCAAGGTGGCCAAGGTCGATAACAGCGAATGCAAGATCACCATCGACAAAGTGCGGTTCAACATTCCCAAAGTCGATGATCAAGACGAGTGTTACATCAACGTCCTGGGAATAAGTGGCGATGATGACACCTTATTGGTCGAATCTTCGAATGACTCCGATAAGCGCAAACGGCGCAAACCTGGATCTACCTTCGGCGATAACGAGGGTGCGGGCAAAGTGATCGCCTACTCTCTCTCGACCGGGGGAGAGCGGTGGAGAGCCGAGGGGTCGTTCGTTGCTTTGCTCGGTGACAATCGCATGGTTATCCGTCCCAAGAGCGACCAGGTCATCATCGGAACCATCAAAGAAGACTGACGCTTTTTCACAAAGAAGAATAGGCGCCGCTTCTGAGCCTTGCGATGATTGCTGATTTCGCCGCCGATCGTGTTCCTGTTGTGGGCGTGTCTCAGCTGTCGGCCGGCTACCGGTTGCGCCTTGTATGGCGTCTGTGCGAGGAGGCTTGCGTTGAGATGCCAATTTCGGATCGGCCGCAATGACACCCGCGATCTCTTCGGCAGGCGGGGCACCGGCTCCGGCTTTGCTGACGGTCAGCCCCGACGTCACCGTTCCTCGATGGAGGGAGGCGGATGTCGCTTCATTTCACTCCCTGCAGGCGAGCGGAACTTGGGCTAATTCATCGCGAAGTGACTGGCCGTTAAAAATGTCTCGAGTAGTTAGTTAGACTTACTATTGGTAGATAGGTAGGCTGACTAGCGTGGATGTGCAAACTCAACAATGGCTTCATGGCTTTCTGGATTTCTGCCTGCTCGGCCTCATCGATGCCCAGCGAGACTATGGGCGCAGCTTGGCTGAACGACTGACGCAAGCCGGTTTCGGCGATATTCCGGGAGGCACCCTTTACCCCGCGCTCGTTCGCATGGAGCGCCAGGGACTTATTGCGGCTTCGAAAGAGCCTTCCGCCGTCGGGCCGCCCAGAAAGTATTACGAGACGACGGCGAAAGGTCGCGAGGCTTTTCGCGAGCTTGTGGGGACGTGGGAGCGATTCAAGGCGGCGGTCGAAGCGTCCGTCGATGGTGAAGTGATTCCTCGGGAGGTGATTGCCCGACAGACGGCGGTTCGCGGAGACAAGGCGATTAGCCGCGAAGAGGCGACTGGTCGAGGCGAGCAGATTGGCCGGGAAGGAGACTGGCTATGAGCGAAGATCGTGCCTTTGACGCGGAAGGCTGGGCCCTTCGATTGGAACGCGGGCTGGTAGGCGCGGGAATTGACGGCCGCCGCGCCCGCAGACTTGCAGAGGAGGCTGTTGCCGAAGCGCGCGACTACGCCCGGCCGCCGGAGGAGGTCTATGGGCCGGCGGAAGCCTATGCGCAGGAATTGGCGAGGGCGGCGCGCACCGCCGTCAGAGGAGGGCGCCGTTTGGACGAGTCACATTCGGACGCACCGGTTCTGCGACTGCGGGATGTGAGCAAACGGTACGGGCGAAAGGCGGTTGTTCGGGACGTGAGCCTCGAGCTCAGGTCGGGCCAAATCGGCGCGATTGTGGGCGCCAACGGCTCGGGCAAATCGACGCTGCTCAAGATATGCGCGGGGCTTGTGCGTGCGACGTCGGGAAGCGTCGAACGAGTCGAAAACGTGGGCTATGTCCCCCAAGCGGGAGGCTTCTCGCCTCTGCTCACCGCCTCCGAGCATTTCCGGCTATTCGGCTCGCTCGACGGGAAGAATGGGCGCGAGTCCCTCGTCGCGGGAACGCGTCTGGCCCAGAGCCTGGGGTGGCGGCCGAGCCGCAAGCTGGGTGCGGCTTGCCTTTCAGGTGGCACACAGCAGAAGCTCAACGTGGTGCTCGGTGGCATCAATCGCCCCCGGCTTATCCTCCTAGACGAGCCCTATCAGGGATTCGACCAGGGGACGTACACCGACTTTTGGGAGCAATTGTTTTCCTGGCGCGAGGCAGGGGCCGGCGTGCTCGTCGTCACCCACATCCTTCACGACCTCGACTGCGTTGACTGGGCGTGTGAGCTGCCTCCTCAGGAGGAATCATGAACGTATTTACAATTGCAAAGATCGGCGTCAAAGAGACCCTGCGGCGTCCTCTCGCCGTCTTCTTCGTCTTCCTGTTGCCCATGCTCTTCTATCTTGTTCGGATCGATGTGCAGTGGCAGGCGATACGGCTGCTCGCTATCGGCGTGGGCTGGGCGGTTGCGACTCTCTCGCTCTTCAGCGGCGTCGTAAGCGGCCAACTCGACAGGCGGCTGTGCGTCATGGGGGCCAGGCCGTCCGTGCTTTTCGCCGGGCGGCACATCGCCCAGGTGGCCATCGGCTTGACGGTTTCAGGCGTGTACTTCGTGGTTGTGGCGGTGACCCAGGACGTCGTGCACCTGTCCGCAGTAGGCCTTCTCCTCGTGACGACTGTGCTCATATCCGTTCCGCTGGGAGCTCTCATGAGCTTCGCGGTGGCCAAGGAGCTCGAAGGGGCGCTTGCTCTTCTTTCGGTCATGGCCCTCCAGCTCCTGGTCGACCCCGACGGCTCGAAGGCGAAGCTTTTGCCCCTGTGGTCGACGCGCAAGATCTCAGCCTACGCGATCGGAGCTGAGAATGCCGGGGCGCTGAAGGCGGGAATGCTGCATTTCCTCGTTGTCTTCGCGCTGTGTGCGCTGGTGGCGTGGGGAGCGAGCGTGGCGAGGCTCGGGATTGTGCGCGCGTCTCGGCTGCCCGAGGCTGCACAGTGCTAGGGCGCCGCGGTGATGCAGGAAATACAGTGACACAGAAAATGCGACGATGTGGGAAAAGCGGCGATGCAGGAAATGGGTCGGCGTCGTGCGCGCGACGTCAAACGAAAACGGAGGCGGGGATGTTGCCCGCCTCCGCATCGTCAACGGAATTTGACGTCAAGAGGCCAATTTCGGATCAGCCGCAATGACACCTGCGACCTCTTCGGCAGACGGGGCATATGCTCCGGCTTTGCTGACGGTCAGCCCCGACGTCACCGTTCCTCGATGAACGGAGGGAAGGATGTCGCTCCATTTCGCTTCCCGCAGGCGAGCCTTCGCCTCGAAAGAGCCGATGAATCCGGCGTCGAGAAGTCCTGACAGCAGGCCGCCCATGAAGGAATCGCCGGCGCCCACGGTGTCGACAACCTCGACTGTCAAGGGATCGACTACGAGCATGTCGCGTTCGGCCGCTAGCCGAGCGTAAGAGCCCCATGGCCCCCGTGTGACCACCACGAGGCCGGGACCGAGCTTCGACCAGCGCCTCATGACTTCCTCAACCGGGGTCTCCTTGCCGTAAAGCCAGGCAAGATCTTCGTCGGAAGCCTTGACGACGTCGGAGAGCCCGACCATCTCCTCGATACGGCCGATGACTTTCTCGGGAGACTCCATGATTGCGGGCCGGGCATTCGGATCGTAGGAGACCGTGCCCTGAGAGGCGAAGTCCCTGACAGCGCCAAGCACCGCCGATCCTCCCGGTTCTAGAGTCGCCGCGAGGCTTCCCGTATGCAGGTGGGCGATGTCGCTCGGATGCGGCAGCGGCGGAACCTCCCACGTCAGATCGAATTCGTACTTCGCGCGGCCGAGCTCGTCAAGCAGAGCGTAGGCCAAGGAGGTTTTGAAGGCGCCGTTGCTGCCGGGAACGATCCCAACCTTGTGTTCGGCGGCGAAGTCCTCGATCATCTTGCCGTGGCGATCCTTGCCCCACCATGCTCCGATGAGGGCAGATCTGTCGAGGTTGGCCAGTACGCTGGCCACGTTCAGTGGACTTCCTCCCACGTGTTCGGAGGATTCTTCACCCCTGATGACGACGTCAATGAGCGCCTCTCCGAGGCAGAGAACAGGTTTGTTTGCAGTGGTCACGTTTGCTTCCTCCGGTCCTACTATTTGTCCAAGCCTAGCTTGGATTCCATTTCTTCGAGTGGGACGCCCTTCGTTTCGGGCATCATCGTCAGGACCCAGAAGAGCTGACCGCACATGCAAACGAAGAAGATAAGGAAGGCGAACCCGCCGCCCAGATTACCGATGATCGCGGGGAACGCGTAGGTCGTAATCGCCGCGAACACCCAGTGCGTCAAGGAGCCGAATGACTGCCCCGTTCCGCGGACCTTGTTCGGGAAAATTTCCGATATGAACACCCATATGACCGAGCCTTGGCCGAAAGCGTGAGCCGCGATGAAGAAGAGCAGGCCAATGAGTACAAGAACCGACGACGTCGAATTGAAATGCCCCTCGTAGACGAACATAATGCCCGTGAGGAAACCTAGAGACAGCAGATAGCCGATCGATCCGACGATCATGAGCGAACGACGTCCGATCTTGTCGATCACCGTCAAAGCGGCCATCGTGGCGATGAGATTCATGACTCCGACAGCCACGGACATAAGGTAGGCGTCGTCATCTGTGGCTCCGGCCTTCTTCATGACCTCGGGGGCGTAGTAGAGAATCGCGTTGATGCCCGAAAGCTGGTTGCACATCGCGATGATGAAGGCGAAGACAATGACCTTGCGGTAGCGCCGTGAGAAGAAGTCGGAAAGGCTGCCTTTCGTGCGGTCGGCGGCCAGCTGCTCCCGAATCTCGGCGATCTGCTCCTCGGATTCGGCCTCCGTATTGCACAGCCTGCGGCTGATCTGGACTGCTTCTTCGTCTTTCCCGCGGGACATAAGCCATCGCGGGGTCTCGGGCACGGAGACCAAAAGTAGAAGGAACACGACTGAGGGAACGAGCATGACGCCCAGCATCCACCGCCAGGCCACCATCTCGTCGGTGATGATCAGCTGGATGATGTAGTTGGAAAGGTAAGCCAACAAGATGCCCAGAACGATGTTGAACTGGACAAGGCCGACTAGCCGCCCGCGTATGCGTGCCGGGGCGATCTCGGCGGTGTAAATGGGGGCGCACACTGAGGACAAGCCCACTCCG
>CAUSGP010000098.1:0-8156 GCA_963531075.1 uncultured Actinomycetaceae bacterium
GTTTCCGAGAATCGTGGCGATGCCGGCCTTCAGTGTCATCGGCACGAGAAGGGTAGACGTGTCCGAGTATCCGACAACCCAGGTTGGTTCTGCTTCGGAAACAGCCTGCCAATCGATGTGCGGAAGAAGGTCGATGGCCAGCTCGCCGCCCCATGGTGGGATGATCGCTCTGATTTCGGGATCAAGAAGGAAATCCTGTAGCTCTTGCGCGCGCTGGCAGACAGGAGCCGAAGTCACCCCGCTTCCGTCCATGCACTGGCCGATGATTACGTCGAACCCTCGGGAGCGCACTGTCTCGACGGCAAAATTCAAACGGGGCATGAGGGCCGGCGGAACGCCACCTGATGGCGAGGTCACCGCGACGATGTCCCCTTGTTCGAGGGGATCTGGAAAACGAGGTTTCATGTGAGGGACCCTGTCATTTGAGAGACGCAGGCGGGTTCTCACGCAATTCGCGTATTGCCCTCTCGAAATCGTCCAGCGAGTCGTAATCCGAGTAGACCGAGGCGAAACGCAGATACGCGATCGTGTCGAGTTCACGCAACGGCTCGAGGATGGCCAAGCCTATTTCATGTGTATCTATCTGGGAGGCCCCTGTGGCACGGATTTGCTCTTCGACTTGTTGTGCAAGCCTCGCTAAGTCATCTTCGCCTACCGGGCGCCCTTGGCATGCCTTCCCCACGCCGTTCATAATCTTCTCTCGAGAAAATGGCTCATTGGTGCCAGAACGCTTGATCACCAAGAGACTGGCAGTTTCGATTGTTGTGAATCGCCGGTTGCATTTCGGGCATTGACGACGCCTCCTGATGGCCTGGCCATCATCGCTCGCCCGCGAGTCAATCACGCGGGATTCGGGGTGTCGACAAAACGGACAGCGCATTCTTCAACATTAGACGCGGGAGTCTTGGCGCGGCAAGCATCCCTACGAAACCAAAACTAATCCAGTTTGCCGGGCCAAGGTTTCCCCTTCCCTGGCCCGGCGACTGGCCTCATCAGTACCGGGGCAACACAAGCTTCTGCCCCGATTGCACTTTCCAGGAGCCAAGCGAGTTCAGCTGAGCGATATCGGCAACGGCTTTGGCCGTGCTCGGAGCGTCGTCTACTCTGGAAGCAATCGTCCACAGGGTATCCCCCGACTGCACGACGACTGTTTGATGACCGGCAGGAAGCAACAAAGTCCCCACAACGAGTCCCAGCACGACCATCGCAACGCAGGCAAGGGCTATGGCAGCGCCTCGAAGCGCCCTTAACCCCGACATTCCCGCCCCGGCTCCAAAGGTAGCGGGAGACCGGCCAGGCACTACGGGGTACGGCCGTGAATCCACGCCCGGTTTGACGAGCTTGAGCACCGGCCGTCCGCAGTCTTCTGTTTTCCTCCCTTCAGTATGCCGTCCTACGACTGAATCCCCTTGCCGAACATTCGAACCGACGACTCGCAACAACGGAGGACCACCCCTGGTGCGTCGGATCGAATCCTGATCGACCTCGACTCGAATGCGTGGAACGCTCATAGCTTCACCTCGAACTTTCGTTCATCGAACATCTGTTTTCAAACGATAGTCAATATTCGAACGTTTGTCCAGTGAAAGGCGTCGAAAGTTTCTCTGAACAAATGTTTGCCTTTTCTTATCGTTGCCACTAGGCTGATATCCATAGTCAATCGCGGCCCTCCGACACTTTTTGGGGGCTCTTACCGGAGGTGATCATGGCCAGACGCAGGACGGCTCTGACCGAACGACAAAAAGAAGTGTTGAACTGTCTTCGCTCCGAACTATTGAGGAATCGCTACGCCCCAACTATTCGAGAAATCGCGGATCGCTGCGGTTTTTCTTCGACGTCGTCGGTGAAATACCAGCTCGATGCGCTTGAGGACAAGGGCTACATCGTGCGCGACCCAAGGCGCCCGCGAACCATCCTTCTAACCGAGCGAGGGTTGGAAAATACGCATCGCAGGCTATACGCCGATTACACGAGTGCCGGCGTGCCTCGTGGGGCCACATCAGAAGCTCCGCAGACTCCGGCGGAAAACTTCCACGTAGACGATTCCGTTAACGTGCCGATAGTCGGTCGAATAGCTGCCGGATCACCAATTCTCGCCGATCAGGTGGTCGAGGAAGTCTTTCCACTCCCCCGCTCAGTCACCGGCGACGGCGAGTTGTTCATGCTCAAAGTCGTGGGCGATTCGATGATCGACGCGGCTATTTGCGACGGCGACTGGGTGGTTATCCGGAGACAACCTGTGGCTGAAAACGGGGAGATCGTCGCCGCGATGATTGAGGGCGAGGCCACCGTCAAAGTGCTGCAGCGTAAGGACGGCCACATCACATTGCTTCCACGCAATAGCGAGTACAGGCCCATACCAGCTGACGGCGCAGAAATTCTCGGCCGTGTTGTCACAGTGCTGCGCTCGCTATGATCTGATCGCAGCGAGACCAGGGCTTTCCAAGTTTGCCCAAAGCCGCAGAAGACGCGCTGCGGTCACGAAAAAGAGGAGCACAGGCCCCGCAGGGCCCGCGCTCCTCAGCTAAATGTTTCGGCACTCCGCTCGTTGGATTGTCCATCGCCTCATCGCCGGTGGCTTGGCGGAGCTCAGCCTTGATCAGAATCCAAACTGGCGCGCGACGTCTCGAATTGAATCAGCCGAACGCCGCAAACCGTCGTACTCGCGTGGCGTGACGACGGGGACGAGTCTGCGCCCAACGCCGGCACGTCCCACGATCGACGGAACCGACATGCACACATCGGATATTCCGAGCCAATCCTCAAGGTAAGAAGAAACAGGGAGGACGCGGTGCTCATCGCGAACGATCGAACCGAGGATCGATGCAACGGACATTCCAATGGCATAATTCGTCACGCCTTTGCCTTCGATGATGTTGTAGGCAGAGCGCACCACGTCGTGGTGAATCCCCTCGCGAACTCCGTCATCAAGCATCTTGCCGTCGACTGTCTGCCCCCACTGCAAAAGAGGAACCGCACCGACCATGGCGGAACTCCACAGCGGGATTTCGGAATCGCCGTGCTCACCCGCAATGTAGGCGTGGACGTTCTGGGGGGCCACGCCGCACGCAAGAGCGACGAGATAGCGCAAACGCGAAGAATCGAGAACGGTACCCGAGCCGAAGAAACGCCCATCGCTCAAGCCCGAAAGCTTCCAGCCCGCATAGGTAACGACGTCCACAGGATTGGCCACCATGAGGTAGATAGCATTGGGGGCCTGTTCAACCGCCTTGGGAACGATCGATTTCATGATGTCGATCGTCGCGCCGGCAAGCTCCAAGCGAGACTGACCGGGCTTTTGCTTAGCGCCGGCGGTGATCACAACGACGTCGGCGTCCTTGATGACGGCGATGTCAGCCGAGCCCTCGACTGTTGAAACGGGGGCGAACTGGCTTCCCTGCGCGATGTCTAGCGCCTCAGCTTTGACCCTTGACTCATTGATGTCGAACATCGCGTAATGTCGCGCAACGCCCTGAATCATCGATGCGTACGTGACGGCGGAGCCGACTGCCCCGGCGCCTATGATCGCAACCTTGGTACCGCGTTCGCCCGTTCTCGGATCGATCGCTTCGGGTACAGCGAGAGCGGGAGCCTCTTCCTTATCTTTGGCGTCTTTGGCTTCGCCCTTCTTGGACTTGTCGGTCACATCTCCTCCTTGTTTACGGCATTTCGCTACCGTCCAAAGAGAATCCTACGGCCAAAAAGGCCTGCGCGGCAGTCAATGCGTTCTATGTCTCCACACGAATTTCATATGGCCGGCTCGGAGCTCTCACCCTGATCAGGCTGAGAATCAGGCATCGCGGCCAAACACGCGAGAGCGGAACGCACCAGGCCTGGGTCTTTCGTCCTCCACATCGGCGGCAAAGATGCAGCGAGAAAAGAACCATAGCGCGCCGTTACGATTCTCGGATCGAGGATCGCCACCACTCCACGATCGTCGGTGCGCCGTAAAAGCCGCCCCGCTCCCTGCGCCAAGAGCAGTGCCGCGTGGGCGGCGGCCACGCTCATGAAGCCATTTCCTCCCGCCTCGGCCACCGCGCGAGTCCTCGCCTGCGTCAAAGGGTCGTTGGGTCGAGGAAACGGTATCCGATCGCTGATGATGAGCCTGCACGTGCGACCGGGAACGTCAACTCCCTGCCACAGCGACAGCGTGCCGAAGAGGCTGGCGGCGTCGTCCTGGGCAAACTCGCCAACGAGTGTCGAAAGCTGATCGTCTCCCTGGCAAAAGACCGGCGTTTCGAGCCGCTCTCTCGCATACTCCGCAGCCTCTTGGGCGGCGCGACGGGACGTGAACAGCCCAAGGGCTCCCCCACCGCTGGCCTCGAGCAACTCGACGATCTCCTTCAACTGCGGCTCGCCTATACCTTCGCGGCCAGGCGCGGGCAAGGCTGCTGCAGCGTAGAGAATTCCCTGCTTGGCATGGTCGAACGGCGATCCCACGTCGATGCCCTTCCACGGGCCCTGGCTGGGGTACGTGAATCCGACTGCGCTGGCGATATGTTGAAAGCTGCCGCCAACCTCCAACGTGGCTGACGTAAGGATCACGGCTTTGCCCTCGAAAAGCGTGTCAGCAAGAGAGGCGGAAACATCGAGGGGCGCCGCATGCAGCGAGCTTCGCCCATCGGCGTCGCGCGCGATCCACGGCACGATGCGTCCCTGGGTCACGTCCTCAGACAGCAGTTGCTCAACGACATCGACGAGAGCCATAACTCGCCCGCGGGTCAAAGACTTCGCGGCGGTCGCAGCTTCATCTTTGTCCCCCAAATCGTTGACATCCTCACGCACCTGCTGCAACTCGCCGAGCATTCTGGACAGGCTGTCTACGAGCGGGGCGGGAAGCTCCTCCAATCGCCCCTCATCGAGTTCGTCGAGAACCTCAACCAGTTCCTCGCCAGCAGCCTCGAGTTCCGTTGCGAGAATAGACTGTCGTCTCAACAGCCTTGCGAGGGAAGAGACGTCGCTTTTGGAAAGAGAAACCGTCAACTGACCCGTGACGCGGTCGGCTAGCTCGTGGGCTTCGTCGACGACGAAGGCTGCGCTTTCCGGGAGGACGGGCGTTTTCGTCGACTGGACTCCCAACATCGAATGGTTCGTCACCACGATATCCGCTTCTTCAGCCGCTTCGCGGGCGAGGACGGGAAAGCACGATCCGCTCATCGGGCATTTCGCTCCGATGCATTCGGGCTTTGCAACCGATACTTGGCGCCATGCGCGATCCGAGACCCCCGGAACGAGATCGTCACGGTCGCCCGTATCGGTCGCCATCGCCCATTCGCGCAGGCGCACCACTTCTTCGCCGGTGGCGCTAGCCCCGTATTCGCCCGAAGCTCGCGAAATAAGGGCGTCTTCTTCCGGGTAGCCGCCGGCAGCCTTGCGCAGGCACACATAGTTGTTCCAGCCCTTTACAAGCGCGACTTCCGGCGTTCTTCCATATCTTTCACGCACTGCTTCGGCCACCCTGGGCGCGTCCACGGCAACAATCTGGCGCTGGAGAGCGAGCGTCGCCGTGGACACGATCACGCGGTTGCCGGTTTTCGCCGCCCACTCCATGGCAGGAGCCAAGTATCCGACGGACTTTCCCGTTCCCGTGCCGGCTTGGACGATCACATGCCCGCCTTCTTCCAGCGCCTCACTGACCGCATCGGCCATCTTTTCCTGCCCTTGGCGGCGTGCGCCGCCCATGGCCCGAACGACGGCGTCGAGAATCTCTCGGCCAGCCACCTCAACCCTTGTCAACAGAATGGTCGCGATCGGGGGCAGCCTCACTCATGTTCATCGCCTCACGCCCATCTTCGCGTCTGGGCATCACCCCTTTGCGATGCAGCGCAGATTCAATATCAGGCGATATCCTGGCATGGACGAATGTTCCCTCGTCGCGATACTCGATCGGGGCCAACAGTTCGCCCTCGCCGTATATCCGCGAAAGCAGACCGCCGGCCGAGTATGGAATGACGAGGGCCACTTCGATCTCCGGTAGCGGCAAGGCTTCTTCAATAATTGCGCGAAGCTCATCGATTCCCTGCCCGGTAAGGCACGAAACGGCGACCGCCCCTGGAAAAA
This sequence comes from uncultured Actinomycetaceae bacterium, assembly GCA_963531075.1. GTDB lineage: Bacteria > Actinomycetota > Actinomycetes > Actinomycetales > Actinomycetaceae > Peptidiphaga. The sequence goes on from CAUSGP010000098.1 coordinate 6,061, forward strand.
GCGAGCGCAGCGCCGCCAGATCCACGGGGCTGGCGAGGTCGGCTTTCGACAGGACGACGATTTCGCGGGCATCCCGTGTTCCTGGCACATCGGAAAGCACCTCACGCACGGCTCTGACCTGGCCCGCAGGATCGTGATGGGAGGAGTCGACGACGTGGATGAGCAGATCCGCCTCGCCCGCCTCCTCCAAAGTCGAACGGAAGGCCTCGACGAGCTGGGCGGGAAGTTGCCGCACAAATCCGACCGTGTCGGTCAATGTGTACTCGCGTCCCGAAAAGGTCTGTGCCCTACGTACCGTCGGATCGAGGGTAGCGAAGAGGGCATTCTCAACGAGCACCCCTGCCCCAGTCAGACGATTGAGAAGAGAAGATTTACCCGCATTCGTGTAGCCGACCACGACCGCTGACGGAGTCTTAGTGCGCCGCCGCTCGGCCCGCTGCTGGTGCCTGGCTGGCCCCATGCGTTTGATATCCCGGCGGAGTTTCGCCATTCGCGTGCGAATTCTGCGCCTGTCCAATTCAAGTTGCGTCTCGCCGGGGCCGCGAGATCCGATACCTGCTCCCGCAGCCACTCGACCACCGGCCTGACGGGACATCGAATCGCCCCATCCGCGCAGGCGAGGTAAAAGATACTCCAGTTGCGCCAGCTCAACCTGGGCTTTGCCTTCCCGAGATTTGGCGTGACGAGCAAAAATGTCAAGGATGAGTGCCGTTCGGTCGATGACTTTGACCTTCACTATGTCTTCGAGAGCCCGCCGCTGCGACGGAGCGAGCTCGGAATCGGCGATAACCGTATCAGCCCCGGCAGATGCGACGAGGTCCGCCAGTTCCTGCGCCTTACCCGAGCCCAGGTAGGTAGCCGGATCGGGGAGCGACCGCCGTTGCAGGAGTCCGTCAAGCACCTGTGATCCGGCTGTTTCGGCCAGTGCGGCCAGCTCGCGCAGCGAGCCTTCGGCGTCGTCAGCACTGCCTTCGCTCCAAAGGCCGACTAAAACTACCCTTTCCAGGCGCACCTGACGGTATTCGACGTCAACGCCCTCTTCGCGCGAAATCCCCGTTTCGAGGCCTTGTACTCGCCGAAGAGACGCCCGCTCTTCCCGGTCGAGCCCGTCGCCCGACCAGCCTAGATCGTCACGGGCGACGGCCTGCAGGGCAGTGCCGACGGTGGAGTCAAGATCGATACGAGACTTTGAGGCATCCGAGCCGCTCATAGTTTTTTTCATACGCCATCAATTGTCCCACGAAATCGTCTGCTTGGCGCCAGCCCTGTCAGATCGTCCATCGGACTCAACGCCCTTGAGTTCGAGCAAGTCAACGGTCAACCGGTGTATCATGGCCGCGGCCGGCCGCAGTAATCAAATCCGCTATATGCCGGTGCAATTGGACGTTCACCGTCAAACTGTAAGCTGGTGCCGTGTCCAATGAGCATTACTTTTCCCAATCCCCCTCGTCGAACGCCGCTTCAACCGAGCGGCGCGTGACGCTGCGGGGCCGTGAATACACCGCCACCATGTCGGGAGGCGTGTTTTCGGCCGATCGCGTCGACAAGGGAACAGCCGTGTTGCTGCGCAAGGTTCCCGAACCAGATCTGCGACCTGGCGACCTCGCCGTAGATCTCGGTTGCGGTTGGGGGCCCGTGACTCTCGCTCTCTGCGCCGAGACGGATGGCGACGTATGGGCCGTTGACGTCAACGAACGCGCTCTCGAACTCACCCAGAAGAATGCGAAGCGCGCAGGTTTTTCACCTGCTGTTTTCACCCCCGAAGATGCCCTCGAAGCCTTACAGGGACGGGAAATCCGGGTCATCTGGTCCAATCCGCCGGTGCGCATTGGAAAAGAGTCTCTTCACGAACTTTTGACGACCTGGATCGGCAAGCTTGCCGACGACGGTGTCGCCTACATCGTTGTCCAGCGAAACCTCGGGGCCGATTCGCTCCGTTCCTGGATGCTCGAACAAGGCTGGGGGTGTGTAAAAGTCGGTTCCGCGAAGGGCTTCCGGGTCTTCGCGGTCACACGCACGCCTCACGGCGAAGAGGAGGCGCCGGGCGAAGATGCCGGTCTTTGAGATCGGCATTGGAACCGCCAGAACACTGCATT
>CAUSGP010000099.1:0-8145 GCA_963531075.1 uncultured Actinomycetaceae bacterium
CGAACTGGAGAACGGGCACAGTGTGCTCGCTCATATCTCCGGCAAGATGCGCCAGCATTACATCAAGATTCTCCCGGAAGATCGCGTGGTAGTCGAATTGACTCCCTACGATCTGTCCCGTGGGCGGATCGTGTACCGCTATAAGTGAGCCCTGATTTTCTATCGCCGCCAGATTCTGACGGCAAGGAAGTACAACAATGAAGGTCAAGCCCAGCGTCAAGAAGATCTGTGACAAGTGCAAGGTGATTCGTCGCCACGGCCGCGTCATGGTGATCTGCGAGAACCCGCGGCACAAGCAGCGTCAGGGATAACCTGGCGTAGCGGGTCATCCCGCAACGACCGCGCTGCCCGCTGAGAGGCAACCCTCGGACCGAAGGCCGAGGCCCCGCGATGCAGGTCACGGGGAAGAGGCAGTGCTCCACACCTTCGGACAAACAAGGAGCTAAGGAATTGGCACGTCTTTCCGGCGTCGATCTGCCCCGCGAAAAGCGGATTGAGATCGCGCTCACCTATATTTACGGCATCGGCCGCACCCGCTCAGCGGAAACGCTCGCGGCCACCGGCATCAGCCCGGACGTTCGCGTTCGAGACCTCACCGAGGACCAGCTCGTTGCGCTCAAGAAGCACATCGACGAGAACTACAAGGTCGAAGGCGACCTGCGCCGCGAGGTTCAGGCTGATATTCGCCGCAAGATCGAAATCGGCTGCTACCAGGGCCTGCGTCACCGTCGCGGTCTGCCCGTCCACGGCCAGCGCACGAAGACGAATGCGCGCACCCGCAAGGGACCCAAGCGCACCGTCGCAGGCAAGAAAAAGAAGTAAGCAGTAGGAGTAGATCATGCCCCCCAAGACTCGTCAGGCCGCTTCAGGCTCTCGCCGTCCGCGTCGCAAAGAGCGCCGCAACGTCGCCGCAGGCCAGGCCCATATCAAGTCCACTTTCAACAACACGATCGTCTCCATCACGGATCCGAGCGGGGCCGTCATTGCTTCGTGCTCGTCAGGCCAAGTTGGTTTCAAAGGCTCGCGTAAGTCGACGCCCTATGCAGCTCAGCTCGCGGCCGAGAACGCCGCCCGCGCCGCCATGGAACACGGGATGAAGAAGGTCGACGTATTCGTCAAAGGCCCGGGGTCCGGCCGTGAAACCGCGATTCGTTCCCTCACCGCCTCCGGCCTCGAAGTCACCTCTATTTCCGATGTGACACCGCAAGCTCACAACGGGTGCCGCCCCCCGAAGCGTCGCCGCGTGTGACGCCCGCCCGCCGCAAGGCGGGCACCCAGCGGATATCCGCATTCCGCAGGCCAGACAGAGCGCCTGCGGGCGACTGGACGTCAAATAGCGGGCGTCCATGAAAGGAAAGAATCGTGCTAATCGCACAGCGTCCTGTCCTCACGGAGGAACAGGTTTCGGAGTACCGTTCGCGGTTCATCCTCGAACCTCTTGAGCCGGGTTTCGGCTACACGCTTGGCAATTCCATGCGCCGCACTCTGCTCTCGTCGATTCCCGGCGCGGCCGTCACATCAGTCCGCATCGACGGAGTTCTCCACGAGTTCTCCACGATCGCCGGAGTCAAAGAGGACGTCGCGGACATCATCCTCAACCTCAAGGAACTGGTCGTCTCTTCAGAGAACGACGAGCCCGTCCTCATGTACCTGCACAAGCAGGGCCCGGGCGAGGTCACGGCTGCCGATATCACGCCGCCCGCCGGCGTCGAAATCCACAACCCTGACCTTCACATCGCCACGCTGAACGATAAAGGCAAGATCGAAGTCGACCTCACCGTCGAGCGCGGTCGAGGCTACGTCTCCGCGGCGCAAAACAAAGGGGAAGAAGACGAAATCGGTCGTATTCCGATCGACTCGATCTACTCGCCCGTGCTCAAGGTTTCCTACAAGGTCGAAGCCACTCGAGTCGCGCAGCGCACCGATTTCGACAAGCTCATCGTCGACGTCGAAGTCAAACCTTCGACGACGCCGCGAGACGCCCTTGCCTCTGCCGGCAGAACCCTCGTGGAACTGTTCGGGCTATGCCTCGAGCTGAACAACGAGGTCGAAGGCATCGAACTCGGCCCGCCGCCGGTCGTCGAAACCCAATCCTCCGACCTGCAGCGCCCCATCACGATTCTCAACCTTCCCGCCCGTTCGCAGAACTGCCTGCAGCGTGAAGGCATCCGCACCATTGGTGAACTCATTCAACGCTCCGAGGCCGACCTCCTCGACATCCGCAACTTTGGCGCGAAATCGATCGAGGACGTCAAGGACGAGCTTCTCAAGCTCGACCTGCGCCTGAAGGATTCGCCCGCTGGTTTCGTCTCCAGCTTCGGCGAGGAGAGCTACACGATGCAGTTCAGCGACGACTCGCAGGCCTGAGGCCCGCTTTTTTCTAGGAGACACTACTATGCCTAAGCCCACCAAGGGCCCGCGCTTGGGCGGCTCGCCCGCACACCAGCGCCACATCATCGCGAACCTGTGCAAGGACCTCATCCGCCACGGAGCGGTCACGACCACTCAAACTCGCGCAAAGGCCGTTCAGCCTCACATCGAGCGGCTCGTCTCGAAGGCCAAGCGCGGCGACACTCACAACCGCCGCCTCGCACTTCGCGTTCTCGGCGACCGCGAACTTGCCTACATCCTGTTCGAAGAACTTGGTCCGAAGTTCGCCGAACGCAACGGCGGATTCACCCGCATCGTCAAGCTCGGCAATCGAAAGGGAGACAACGCTCCCCTTGCGCGCATCGAGCTTGTGACCGAGAAGGTTTCACCCAAGCAGTCCGCCGTTCGTGAGGCCGAAAAGGCTGTCAAGAAGGCCGCAGAAAAGGATGAGGCTGCACAAGCCGATAAAGCCGCAGATGCGAAGGCCGGCAAGGCCGAGGCTGAACAAGCCGATAAGGCCACCGAAGCAACAGCCGGCAAGGCCGAGCCCACACAGGCCGACCCCGCAAAGGTGGAAGACGCAGCGGAGGAAACCGAGGCCAAGTAATTTTCGCGCGAACATTCGCGTCAATCCAAGAGTTCGAAGCGGGGAGCGCCCAACGCCCCCGCTTCGACTTTTGACAAAATGACAGCAAGAAAACCAAAAGCGGGTCAAAAGGCGCTTGGCTACGGCGCGGAAGCCCGCTAGGCTTGCACTGACGCCACCGCGTCGGCGGCGACGTCCCTGAAGTTCAGCGTGGAATGAGAAGGGATTCCTCATGGAGAACACGGTCACTGTGGATCGTTCGGCTCTCACGGCCGAGGAAGAGAAACTCGTTATTCGCAACAAAGCTGGCGTTCCAGTAGGAGTGAAGCCGCATAGTTCGTGGTCCATGCCAAAGATCGCGCTCTGGATCGTCATTACGGCATTAGGCACGCTCGGATGGGCGATGCTCGCCTTCATACGCGGCGAGGAAGTCAATACGATCTGGTTCGTCGTCACAGCCCTATGCACATACGCCATCGCCTACCGCTTCTACGCGCTCTACGTTCAGCGCAAAATCATGCGGCCCGATGATTCGAACGCAACTCCTGCCGAGCGCATCAACAATGGAAAAGACTTCGATCCGACGCACAGAGTCGTCCTTTACGGTCACCATTTTGCCGCCATAGCGGGAGCCGGGCCCCTTGTTGGTCCCGTCCTCGCTGCCCAAATGGGCTACCTCCCTGGAACTTTATGGATCATTTTCGGCGTATGCATCGCCGGCGCCATTCAGGACATGCTTGTGCTCTTCTTTTCCATGCGAAGGGGCGGGCGCTCCCTCGGCCAAATGGCACGCGACGAAATTGGACGCGTCGGCGGAACAGTCGCCATGGTCGTCGTCCTCGTCATGCTTATGATCGTTCTGGCCGTCCTCGCAATGGTGTGCGTCAACGCCCTCGCCGAATCTCCCTGGGGCGTGTTCTCGGTGGGCTGCACTATTCCCATCGCGCTGGGCATGGGGCTTTGGCTGCGCTACATCCAGCCGGGGAAGATCACCCAGGTGTCGGTGGTCGGATGCACCCTCCTCGTCGTGGCGATTTTCGCGGGCAGCTGGGTTGCCAGCACTGACTTCGGCAAAGAGCATTTGCATCTGTCGCCAACCACCCTGGTGTGGGCGATGATCATCTATGGCTTCTTCGCGGCCATTTTGCCCGTATGGCTCTTGCTGACCCCGCGCGACTACCTTTCGACCTTCATGAAGGTGGGGACGATCGTCATTCTGGCCGTGGGAATAGTGGTGGTCCGGCCGCTTGTGGAAATGCCAGCCGTCACCGAATTCGCCGGCAACACCGACGGTCCCGTCTTCGCTGGAACCCTCTTCCCATTCCTGTTCATCACGATCGCCTGCGGCGCGCTTTCGGGAATGCACGCCATGGTTTCTTCTGGCACGACGCCGAAAATGGTTCAAAAAGAGTCGCAAACCAGGATGATCGGCTACGGCGGCATGCTCATGGAATCCTTCGTGGCGATCATGGCTCTAGCTGCCGCGGCCTCGCTCAATCAGGGAATCTACTTCGGTATGAACACGTCCGCCGCGACCGTCGACAAGCTCGCCGGAACGCAGATCACCCAAACAACGAAGGATCGCGAAGAGATCACGTCGAAAGCGGTGGGGAATCTCGGGGTGAGCGACGTCCACGGCAAAAAAGTCGTTCCGCGCTGGGAGTCCACGGACGCCAATGGAAAAGAAAAGACGTACACCGGCGCCGACGCTCTCAAACAGGTGGCGAAGGACGTCGGCGAACCATCGATCGTCTCCCGTGGGGCGCCCACACTCTCGGTGGGTATGGCGCACATACTGCACCAGCTCGGCGGAGGATCCGGAATGATGGGCTTCTGGTATCACTTCGCGATCATGTTCGAGGCGTTGTTCATTCTTTCTGCGGTCGACGCCGTCACCCGCGTTGCCAGATTCCAAGTTTCTGACGCTCTGGGTCACCTGTTCCCGAAGTTCAAAGACCCGTCGTCGCGTGCCCGAGCCTGGGGTGCTACCGGAGCGGTTGTCGCCGCATGGGGCTCCCTACTTCTCATGGGTGTAACAGACCCCAGAGGTGGGATCCAAACCCTCTTCCCGTTATTCGGCATAGCCAATCAGCTCATAGCAGCCGTGGCTCTATTGCTTGTAACCGTTATGGTGGTACGCAAGGGATATACAAAATATGTATGGATACCTCTCATACCATTCGTCTTTGACACTGCCGTGACCTTTACGGCTTCCTGGCAGAAGATATTCTCCTCCGATCCGAAAGTAGGGTACTGGCAGCAATGGCGCGACGCGCGCAAAGCGCTTCCCGGTATGACCAATCCTCAGAAGATTGACGAAACCGAAGCGATCATACGAAATACGTTCATACAGGGAACGCTTTCGATCGTCTTTTTGGTGGCGGTGGCTTTCGTCATCGTTTGCGCGGCTTTGCGCGTGTTGAAAACGCTACGAGCCGGGGATGAGACGACGTCGGAGGATCCCTACGTCGAATCGAATTTCTTCGCACCGACGGCGATGTTCGCCACCGCACTCGACAAAAAGCTGGTCGAGGAGTACGCGATGGTCGGCGACCCGAACCTCATTCCCGGCGTGAAGAAGGAAAGCAAGGAGGAGACGGGCGATGAATGAGCGGGAAGAAAGCGAGCGCCGTCTATTCGCCAAGTTTCGCCGTAAGCTCGCGGATATCCGTTCGCTTTGGCGCGATTTGACAGGGGAGTCGGCGTACGAAAAATACGTTGCACGGCACCGGCGCGAGCATCCCGACTGCGAGCCGATGTCTGCCCGCGAATTCTGGCGGGCGCGCAGCAGAACCGCCGAGGAAGGCGTGACGACCGGCTGCTGCTAATCTGATCCGACTGTCCGCATCGTCGGTTTCAGCTACAAGCCAGCGGTTCAGGAACGGTGCGCACCCGCCGTGTCTGAACCGCTCCTTATGTTCCTCGACACCGGAAGAGATTTCCTGCAGGGCTGTTATGCGGCTGCAGGAATTGAACAGCATGTTATTTCCCGATTTCACGTAACTTGGGGCCGCCTATAAATGCGGCTTAGCGAGGGCCCAAGCCCGTACGCCTCCGTTCATGCCAGCGGCATTGGGGATGAACAGTACGTTATCGCCCAGACGCGAGCGCGCGGCGGGGGAGATCCTTGCCGAGTTGCCGCCGCCGATGTACAGGCGATCCCACCGGAAGACGGGCCACAGAGTGTCGATAGCCCTCAGCACGCGGCGCGACCACGCAGAATCGCCAAGTCGGATCCGTTCGGCCTCGCCGACGACGTCGTCATAAGTGAGCCCCCATCGCATTTGCGCGTGGGAAATTTCCAGGTGAGGGGCGAGGCGGCCGCCTTCGACGAAAGCGCAGCCGAGCCCTGTGCCGAGGGTCATGACCAGCTCGGCGCCCTCACCGGAAACGACTCCGGCTGCGGCGACCTCGGCGTCGTTGAGAACGAGGGCTGGGACCGCGAAACGCTCATGAAGGGCAACTTCCATATCCAAGCCGTTCCACGCAGATTCGAGCTCTGGATCAAGCTTCGTATGCGGGCCGGCCTTGCGTATGTAGTGCGGCGTGTAGATGACTGCCCCACGCCGAATCATTCCCGGCATACCGAGGGTGATCCGCTCGAAGCGTTCAAACTGCGAGGCGTGGCTTTCGATGATCTCGATCAAATCGTCAGGGGAGAAGGGGTAGCGAACCGCTGTTCTCTGGGGTGGCGCAGCCTGAAAGCCGTTGGAGTCGAGGAGCGAGGTCTTGATTCCTCCGCCCCCGCAGTCTACGGCGAGAGTCAAAGGATCCGACTCGCGGGGTTCATGCGAGACATGCGAATGCGAGGTGTGGGAGACTGGCGTCATGGACTCGACCGTAGCGCATCGGCTCCGCCTTCGCATTTCTTACGACGGCACGGACTTTCACGGCTGGGCGGCCCAGCCTGGATTGCGAACCGTCGAGGGCGTCGTGACGGGGGCTCTTAACATCGTGACCGGAGGCTCGCACGTCGTGACCGTCGCAGGACGAACCGATGCCGGTGTGCACGCGCGCGGGCAAGTGGCACACGTCGATCTCACGGACAATGAGTTGGCTCGTGCGGCGCGTCGCTCAAACGACCCGTGCAAGGCGATTATGCGCAGGCTTTCGGCTCTCTTCATGCGCGAGTCGCCAAGGCCGAAGGGGGGATCGGATCTTGCAGTCACCGATGTATCAGTGGCCCCAGAAGGTTTTGATGCCAGGTTTTCCGCGCTTTCGCGCACGTACACGTACAGAGTGTGCGATGATCCGTCCCGTTTCGATCCGCTGCGGCGTCGTGACGTTCTTTGGGTTCGCGACCCGCTTGACGTCGAAGCGATGAACAATGCAGCAGCCAAGCTCATAGGCGAACACGATTTCATCTCCTACTGCAAGCCTCGCGATGGCGCAACCACCATCCGCGAACTCCTCGAATTGCGGATCGACCGCAAAGGTGACCTTATCGAGGTGACGGCCCGGGCCGACGCCTTCTGCCACTCAATGGTTCGCAGACTCGTGGGTTCGCTTTTGAAGGTTGGAGCGGGACAACGCGACGAAGACTGGCCGGCTCGGAGGCTCGAAGAAAGGTCACGCAACGGGGAGGTCATCGTGGCCCCGCCCCACCCGCTCACGTTGGAGTCGGTCGAATATCCCGATGATTCGCTGCTTGCAGCTAGAGCGCGCACTACCCGTGCTGTCCGTCAAACCTCCCCAGTGGCGGTGCCGGCACGGCAAGGGACGCCTTCGTGGGGGCTCAGACACGCCGTTGAAGAAGATGCTGGCGTTGCGACTCCTTCTGCCGTCTTCGATACGAGAACCATTGAAGATATAGGCACCGTCACCCGCAGGGAAGGCGATGGGGAAGCTGAGGCAACCGTTGAGGATGTCGAGAATGCTGTTGAGGATGCCGGTTTAACCGTTGATGGGGCTGAGAACGCCGTCGAAGGCCCCGGGGTGACTGTTAAAGATCCCCAGAACGTTGTTGAGGGCGCCGGGGACGCCGTTGGAGTCGAGGATACCGCCGCCATGCTGGGCGAGGAGCTTACCGGCTTCGTCTCAATCGACGACGTGAATTTGATGTTCGCCGGGGCAGGGAAAGGAGTGCATTGAGCCGCACCGAGGCTACGAATTGTGCTCGAGCGGAAAAGTGGAAGACAACAGGCAGTGAGCGATATCCGGTTCCCACCGAGCCGCCTGAATATGAAGCG